>JANMSY010000226.1:0-26198 GCA_031389865.1 Anaerolineales bacterium
AGAATGACATTGCGTAAGGTCACTTATATAAGTAGAACTACTTCATCACTTTCGTGTTTTGCACTTCCGTCCAGCGTATAAATGTGCACATTACTCTTTCCCATGACTTTCCATTCACCGCCAAGTGAACCCACGAGAGCAGTATCTTCATCGATGCCGATCAGGCGCTGGCCATTTTTCAACTGCTTCTGCAAAGCAAAAAGCATGGGTTTCCATATCCCTGGAATTGCATTGAAGTGCGGGACAATATACTCAGCAGGGACAATTCCAAATCCTTCCTGCGTTCCAGAGAGACGGAAGCTTGGCATCCGTTTGGCAAGGATCATGGCGCCTGCCGAGCAACCCGCGTACACAGCGCCGCGCTGCCAGGCACGCTGCGCTGCCTTCCAGGTGCAGGTATCTCTCATGGTTTCGTACAAATGCCCGGGATCACCCCCTGAAAAATAGATCATGTCTGCATGTTCCAGTACTGACTCAAATTGTTCATTGTTGGCAGAGTCGCGATCGATGATGGGCAGGGCAACCACTTCTGCACCCAGCTTTTCAAAATGTTCAACACCCATACTGGACCAGTGGTCAATGCGGCGATCACCTTCCCTGCCTGCCGCCGTAGGCAAACAAACCACGCGTGGCTTGCATCCGGTGATATTCAGGCTCTTGAGCAGGTAACGGTCCACATCTTCCATGACAGGCAGATATTCACCAGAACCCACAAGGGCAATCAATCCTTTCATCGATCACCTATAAAAAATAACTCGTATCCGATCATTACTGCCTTTACCCGACCAATTCAGGTGTGATGCGTTTCAACGCGGCATGAAGCAAATTCAAGGTGTTCTTCCAGTCGTCCACGCGCGAGATGCTGACCGGTGAATGTGTATAACGATGAGGCACAGAAACCGACACGGTGGGGATGCCTGCCAGTGAACGCTGGATCGCGCCAGAGTTCGTGCCACCTCCACCTGGCTGGCGGAATTGGTAGGGAATCCTCTCAGCTTCGGCAGCCTCCTGTAGAAAGCGGATAAGCCGCGGGTCGTGAAGAGTCGAGCCATCCGCAATATAGATCGCAGGGCCAAACCCCAATCTTGTATTGTAGATCGTATTCTCTCCGCCTTCGAACACAGGCAGGTCGTTGGCCGGCGTTGAGTCGATGGCAATGGCCAGGTCAGGGTTGAAATATTGCGCCGCAACTTTCGCGCCGCGCAAGCCGATTTCCTCCTGCACAGTGAACGCGGCGCAGATATTCACGTTGGATGGCGCATGTTTCAACAATTCGATCACAGTGGCAACACCGATGCGGTCATCGATGGACTTTGACAAAATGGACGGGCCCACTCGCTTGAATTTTGTCGCGAAACCAGCGCGGTCGCTAATGTCCGCTTTGCCATTGAGTCCCAGGTCGATGCGAAGCCCATCCAGTGGAATTTTTCGTTTACGTTCATCGGCATCCATTAAATGGACAGGTTTGCCTCCGATCACGCCTGGAGTGCGATTTTTTCCGACAAGCACCTGCTTGCCAACCAGGTGACGGACATCGATGCCACCTACGTTCTCAAAGCGATAGATTCCCTCGCCATCATCAGCGACGATCATAAACCCCACTTCGTCCATGTGCGCGTCGAGCATCACGCGTGTCCTCTGCTTGCGGCCGCGCCCGAGCCTGGTCGCCAATACGTTGCCCAGCGCGTCCACGCGGACTTCGTCTGCATACGGCTTGATCTCTTCGAGAACGATCTTGCGGACCTCACCTTCGTCGCCTGAGACCGCGATGACATTGCAAAGTCTTTCGAGAAGTTTGAGCTGTCGGTTACCAAAGGCTGGCATAATTTTTTTAATTTTGCTCCAGGCGTCGTCCCCACCGCCGAGGACAGCGGCTTGAGCGACCTTTATTCCCAGATGATCGTATCGACAAAATCGGCATCAAGTGAAACAATGAATTCAGCAAGCAGGCGACCTGCCCGTTGAATATCCTTGACTGAAACCGACTCAACCGGTGTATGCATGTAGCGGATCGGGAATTCCACCAGCGCGGTTGGGATGCCTTCAGCAGTGGTTTGCATGGGATACGCATCCGTGCCTGAATGAGCAGGAGTGACGTCCAAAAACCAGGGGATTTCCGTACGCTCAGCAACTTCCTTGAGCTTTTTATGCAGAAATGGATGCATGTTCGGCCCCACGCACAGACCTACTCCCTTCCCCATTGGGAAGGTCTGCCAGCCACTCGCGCCGGGTCCCCTGGCAAACGTTCCATCCACCGCGACCGCGATCTGTGGGCGCAGCTGGAAGGCCGAACTGTACGCGCCCAGATAACTGACTTCCTCCTGCACGGTCGCGACGGCCCATACATCCCAAAGATGAGACTTGCTCTGCAGCTCCTCCAGGCAGACCGTCAACGCAGCGACAGAAGCACGGTTATCCACAGAATGGCCTGAAAGGACATCACCAGCCAACTCAACAGGCTCATTCGCAAACGAGACCAGGTCACCAACGCGCACCTTTTTTTCCACCTGTCGGGGAGTCAAGCCTGTATCCACCAGAAGGTAGTTCATTGCCACCACGCCATCCCCCACCGACTCTGGCAGCAGGCGTGCATTGGGCATGGCAATGACTGCCGGTAATTCCTCGTCACTTGCGGAAGCGTGGACAGTAACTTCCATGCCAGGCAGCACCCGGATGTCAATACCGCCTATGTTGGTAATGTGCAAAAAGCCATCGTTGATCCTCGATACCTGCATACCGATGGCATCCATGTGCGCGGCGATCATGATGGAAGGGCGCGGTTCCCTGCCAGTGCCTTTCTTGAGTCCATGCAGTGAACCTACACGGCTGAGACTGGTCTCATCCACAAGTGGACGCCACTTCTCTTCGAGGAGTTTGGCAACGGGTCTTTCAAAACCAGAAAGACCTGAAACGTTCAAGAGCGATTTCAGGAATGGGAGGATGTCTGTCATGTCAGGGAGTTAAAGGTGGGAAGGGTGTTATGGAAGGTATGGGTGTGGAAACAACCGCCGTCAAGGAAGCCGTGAGTGTCATGCTCGGCGTCAACGAGGGAGTGATCGATGGGGTCAATGACGGGGTAAACGTAAACGACGGTGTAAGCGTGGCGGGCTGGGACGCTGTGGATGTAATTGTCGGGGTGAGAGTATTGGTCGATGAGGGGGTCAGAGTAGGTGTGTTGGTGGCAGTGCCAGTTAATATCACTGGGGTGGGGCTCAGGCTCGGGGTTTCCGTAACGGTGACGGTTTGCGTCACTGTTGGTGTGAGACTCCCTGCTTCAGGTGCCAGAGCGATTGCCACCCATCCAATGCAGTAACAGGGAATTGTTGCGAGAGTAATGGCGAGTAATGTCAGTCGTCGGCGGGCGCGGGCATCTGAGGTCTCTAACATGATGGGTAGATTATAATCCATCATCATTTTCGGATACCCAACTCAATGATCCCACTCCACTTACGCATTTCAGGCTTTCTCTCCTATCGCGATCCCGTTGAACTGGATTTCAACTCCTTTGACCTTGCATGCATTTCAGGATCCAACGGCGCAGGCAAATCATCCCTGCTTGATGCCATCACCTGGGCATTATTCGGTGAAGCACGCGGCAAAAGCAGTGAGGTGATTAATTTGAACCCGGGTGTAAAGGCTGCGGAAGTTACGCTCACATTCAGGCACGAAGAAAATACGTATCGCGTCCAGCGAGCATTGCCACGCAATAAAAACACATTGCTTGAGTTTCAGGTTAAAAATCACGATGGCTGGCGGGTACTTACCGAAAAAACAACCCGCGACACCCAGGCCCGCATCGAACAGATTTTGCGGCTTGATTACGATACCTTCGTCAATGCGTCCTTCTTTTTGCAGGGCAAAGCCGACCAGTTCACGCAACAGAACGCGAGCAGACGCAAGGATGTACTGAGCAATATTCTCGGGCTTGGAATTTGGGAGGAATACAAGAACCGCTCCGCTGAAAAACGCAAAGCGATCGAACGCGATGTGAACGAAATTGACGTTCGCATCTCTGAGATCAACGCCGAGCTTGCCGAGGAAAACATACGCAAAACGAGACTGGCAGAGCTGCAATCCAATCTCAAGCAATTGACCACTGCCCGCACCGCGCAGGAGACCATTTTAGAGTCGATCAAGATGACCGCCGCATCACTGGAGGAACAACGAAAACTTGTCTCGACGCTGGAAGCATCGCTCGAACGGTCACGCACGCATCTTGCGGGACTTGAGGACCGTCTCGCCGTCAAGCAGGCGGACCGCGACTCGTATGCCGATCTCGTTAACCGTGCAAAAGAGATTGAGTCCACGCACAGGGAATGGCTGAAGGTTCGCAGGGAACTCGAAGCGTGGGACAGGACAGCCTCACAATTCCACGAGCACGAAATGGAACGCGCTCCGCTCCTGGAAAGGATCGCGGTGGAAAAAGCGAAGCTCGATCAGGAACTGCACGTTTTGGATGAGCAGGAGAAAGTCTTTGGCGACCAGCTGCCTATCATCAGTGAATTGGATTCACAGATCGCACAGGCTGAAACGTCACTGCAGGAAGCGGAAGCAAGGGTCATTCAACGGACAGAGCTTGAAAGCGAACGAAACGCGGCACGTGAAAGGCAGGCTGCGCTCAAGGTCGAGAATGAGTCCCTCAAAGCGGACATGAATCAGCTCAAGGAGCGGATCGATGCACTCAAATCCGCTGAGGGAGCCACCTGCCCGTTGTGCGGCCAGGAATTGAGTGAAGACCATCGCCAATCCACCCTGAAGCAGTTGGAAGAGGAAGGCCGGGAGAAAGGCGATAGCTACCGGGCGAATCAGAAAGAAACCACGGAACTCGCCCAGCGAATTGCAGAGTACGAATCGCAGATCAACAGGCTTCTTTCCGCCGAGAACGACCGCATCCGTTTCGCAAGTTCGATCTCCCAATTGACCGAGCGCCTGGAGATCCTGCAAGGCACCGCCGGAGACTGGGAAACCACCGGCAAGAAACGTCTCAAGGACCTGGAAAAGATCATCGAGAATCAAAAGTACGCGGTGGATGAACAAAAGCAGCTTGCCAAAATCGACAGGGAACTTGCCAGACTTGGCTATGATACGGCTACCCATGATGAAATGCGTGAAAGGGAAAATGAACTGCGCAGCATCGAGGATGATTTCAGCAATCTAAAATCTGCCAGGGAAGTCAGCAAGCAGATCGAAAGTGAGATCCTAAATCTAAGGTCTGAGATCCAGAACCGTCAGTCTGAGATCACAAGCCTCGAGTCTGATTATCAGACCTCAAAAACAAATCTGGAGCTCACCGAAGCGCAATCACCCAATCTGGATGCAGCAGAACGCGAACTGTTCCGCCTGCGTGAGACCGAGAACAAAACCCGCAGTGAACTGGGCGGTGCGAAACAACGCGTGGAGATCCTCTCCACCCAGCGCGCCCGAAAAGCGGATTTTGAAAAGGAACGCGAAACGCTCCAGCAACGCATCGTACAGCACCGAACGCTGGAACGCGCTTTTGGCAAGGATGGTGTTCCGGCCCTCCTGATCGAACAGGCGTTGCCAGAGATCGAGGAAAAAGCCAATGAGATACTGGACCGTCTCAGCGATGGGCAAATGTCCATTCGCTTCGTGACACAGGCCGAATACAAGGACAAAAAACGAGATGACCTGCGGGAAACACTGGATATTCAGATCAGCGACTCGGCTGGCATCCGTGCCTATGAAATGTATTCAGGCGGTGAGGCGTTCCGCGTCAACTTTGCCATTCGGCTTGCACTCTCTGAAATCCTTGCGCAGCGCAAGGGAGCACGCCTGCAAACGCTCGTCATTGATGAAGGCTTCGGTTCGCAGGATGTTCAGGGGCGTCAGCGCCTGGTCGAAGCCATCAATCTCGTAAAACATGATTTTGCAAAAATACTCGTGATCACCCATCTCGAGGAATTGAAGGATGCCTTCCCCACACGCATCGAAGTTGAGAAGACAGACCGCGGTTCAATGATCAGGGTGAGTTAAGGTCAGAGTATTGCGCGCACTTCTACAGGCCCAGTATGAATCCCGCAAAGCAATCCCGATTCAAACATGAGGTTGGTTCGGGCTGCGTTCTCGCAATGCCATAGCATTTGATTCCCATGTCCTATCTTATTCTTTCCACAGTCTTCTTCCTCGGCGGCATGATCATCGTTTACTGGCTTCACAACCAGTACCAAATGGACATCGTCGTTGAGCCAGCGCCGCCGCCAGCAGATGCCCCGCTTATTTCCATCTGCGTCCCGGCGCGCAATGAGGAGCGCAATATCCGCGCCTGTGTGGAGAATCTGCTGGCACAGGATTATCCGAACTTTGAAGTGGTCGTTCTGGATGACCGCTCCACCGACGCGACGCCCGGGATTCTTCGTCAGCTGGCAGCGCAAAACGACGGCCCAAAAATGGTCAGCGGCCTGGACCTACCCGCGGGCTGGGCGGGAAAACCCCATGCCCTATTCCAGGCCTCAGCTGCGGCGCGCGGCGAATGGCTGTGCTTCGTGGATGCAGACACATTCCTTTCCCCTACAACTCTTTCCTCCTGTTATGTAAAAGCCATCGAGACCCAGGCGGACATGTTCACCATCATGACATTTCAGATCCTGGGCTCATTTTGGGAAAAGGTTGTCATGCCACTCGTGATGACTGCCCTCTCGGTCGGCTTCTCACCGCGCAAGGTCAATGACCCAAAACGCAGAGATGCCATCGCCAATGGACAGTTCATCCTGATCAAGCGTTCCGTCTACGATGCGATCGGCGGGCACGAGAGTGTGAAGGATCAGATTGTGGAAGATAAAGCCATTTCGGAAATGGTGAAATGGAACGGATATCGCCTGATCGTCGCCAACGGGTATTCCGTGGCTCAGACACGCATGTACACGTCGCTGCCCGAAATGTGGGAGGGATGGACGAAGAATATCTATCTCGGCCTGCGCGACCAGACTGGGTTGCTGCTACTGGGCGTGTTCGGTGCATTTATTGCCCTGATCGCCGCCTTGTTCCTGCCGATCTGGCCTGTGCTTGGAATCAATTGGTTTACCAATGGTGGAGGCTGGATGGCACTGATTGTCGTCCTGGAGTCACTTATCTTTTGGACATATTTGATCTGTGTGCGTGTGCAGGTTGCACGGGCTATGAAAATCCCAGCCTGGTACGCGTTCACAACTCCGCTGGGTGCGGCGATATTCGCGGCGATGATGATCACATCTGCCTTTAGGGTGATCTCAGGCACCGGGGTGACGTGGAAAGGCCGCATGTACGCGCCAAAATAGCGGTAATGTGTCAGAAGCCAGCATACTGTGTCGGCCAGGGCAGAAGGGGATCATATCCAAATCGTGAACAATGTCACTGTATAAATCGGATAAATTCGAGTAAATTTGGGCACTGATCCAGTTTTAATTTCTAGAGTAAAATGTGATAAAAGTCACAATAGGATATAAAGAACCGTTATATAGTAAGGGCTACGTTAATCAACCCTGAGGATTGCCCATGTCCAAACTTTCATTCATCATTGCTGTTGCGGCGGCTGTCATTGCACTAGGATTTTTTGTATTCGTGACCGACGCCCCTGCGTATGGTGGAAGCGCGCCAGAGACGTGTGCAAACTGCCACGTAATGGATTCGCAGTACGAGAATTGGTACCACGCCCCACATCAGAATTTTACCGAATGTGTGGATTGTCACCTGCCGCACGAGAATATTGTTGCCTACTATCTCGAAAAGGGACGGCAGGGTGCAAAGGATGTGTATGCATTCACGACAGGAAATATTCCTGTCGCCATTCGTGCAAGCGAGAAGACGAAGGAAATCATCCAGTCGAACTGTATACGCTGCCATGAAGAGACCGTTGAATCAGTGGTGATGGGCGCACAGTCTTTCGACCGTAACTGTTGGGATTGCCATCGAAATGTTTCGCATGGCACCCGCGGGGCATCATCTGTCCCCTATCAGGATGCGATGATCTATCCGGTTAAATAAAGAGGTGACAGCCATTTAGATGACTGTCACCTTTGTTCACAAATTACAATGAAGGAGAATACATCAATGAAGAAATATTTGAGTCTAATTCTCGTCGGCATCATTGTGGTGCTATCGGTTGTGCTGGTGGGCGTGTTGACGTTCATGCGGAACCAGCCCCCACAGGAACGAGCCTTCCAGCCATTGGTTGAGATCAAGGCCATGGAACCCGATTCGGAAAAATGGGGAGTGAACTTCCCCAATCAATGGACAACATTGCAAAAGACCGCGACCAATAATATCGATACCACGTACGGTGGTTCATCCGCCTTCTCATGGCTCGAGCGTGACCCACGCCAGGTGATCCTCTTTGCGGGGAATCCCTTCAGCAAGGATTACAACGATGACCGCGGCCACGCCAATGCACTCGATGATGTGCGCGCTACAAAACGCCTCAACTTAAATCCCGATGATCCCAAACGCACTCCAGCGACGTGCTATTCCTGTAAATCGTCGAACAACCCGGGCCTGTGGGAGGAGATGGGCATGGAAGCCTATGACAAGCTATCATTTGCAGAATTGGGCGAGCGTATCGAGGAACCGATTGGTTGCGCCAACTGTCACGAAGCAGGCACCATGCGCCTGATCGTCACCAACCCGGCACTCGAAGAAGCGCTTGAGGCTCAGGGCAAGGATTGGACGACCTTCACCCGCCAGGAAATGCGGACCGTTGTGTGCGCCAATTGCCATGTTGAATATTATTTCAAAGGTGACGGCAAGTATCTCACCTTCCCGTGGGCAAACGGCACCGAGATCAGCCAGATCATTGAATACTACGAAGAGGAAGGCTTCAAGGATTGGGAATACCCCGATGCCAAGACTCCCATGCTCAAGGCTCAACACCCTGAATATGAATTCTTCACGGCTGGCTCCACACACTACAACGCGGGCGTCTCCTGCTCAGACTGCCACATGCCCTACGTTCGTGATGGCGCAGCGAAATATTCCACGCACGATGTCCACAGCCCCCTGCTCAACCCCGAGCTGGCCTGTGGTCAATGCCATACGGATAGTGAATACGTGGTCAGCCGCGTGAACGATATTCAGAACCAGGTCGCGACCACCAAGGAAGCCACAGAAGATGCGCTCATCGACGCGATCAACGCCATCAAGCTTGCAGCCGCAGACCCGAATGCAGATGTAGCCCTGCTCGACCAGGCACGCAACCTGCATCGCAAATCCCAATTCATGTGGGACTTTGTCTCTGCTGAAAACAGCACAGGCTTCCACAACCCTGAATATGCGCTGAAGATCCTGGCTGAATCCACGAACATGGCTCGTCAGGCCCAGATGCTCGCCGCCCAGTCCATCAATGACATGTCCCTGCTGCAAACGGGTACGTATTATCTGCCAGCCAACCAATAACAGTTGATCAGTAAGTAACCAATGGAAGGCGCTGTCCGTATGGACAGCGCCTTTTTGTTGGTGTTATAGTTATGTCTGAAACCAACAGCTCAAGGAACAAGGAATATATGAAACAATTTTCGATCATCCTTCTGGCAGGGATTTTCCTGCTCAGCGCGTGCAATGCGGAAACCGGCATGGAAGTTAGCAATGCATGGACCCGTCCCGCAGCGAAGGATGGCAACGGGGCAGTTTACTTTTTGCTGCAAAACCCTTCGGCAGGGGCAGATGAATTAACGGGTGTCTCATCCGATGTTGCGGCGGCTGTGGAGATACACGAAAGCAAAATCGAAGGGGACGTCATGCAGATGCAGCAGGTCATGTCGATCCCACTGGGTGGCAAGGCAAGCGTTGAGTTCGCGCCAGGCGGATATCATGTGATGCTCATTGGCTTAAAGCAGGATGTGAAACTCGGCGACCAGATACAAATCACTCTCCAGTTCGTGAATCATGAAGATATCACGATTAGTGTCCCTGTGCAGGAGAATGGCGGCGATAGTTCCCTGGAAAGTCATTAATGGGGTTCGGGAACTTTTCTGTCAGACTCATCGTCTGGCATGGAGAAATGAAAAAGGAGAGAATAATGAAAAAACTTACCCTACTTTTGATTGCAATCGTGCTAACCGCATGCTCTGCAATGCAACCCGCAGCAACTGCGGCACCCACAAGTGATTTTGACCGCGCCCAGCAAAAGTGGCAGGACGCCAATATTTCACATTATCGGTTCAATCTGTCCATCAGCTGTTTCTGCGTGTTCGTCCAGGATATGCCACTGGTTATCGAAGTAGACGATGACAAAGTCGTTTCGATGGAATTCCAGAACGGCAACAAAATTGACCCCTCATTCCTTGAGGTATTCAATCGCTATGCAACGATCGATCAGATTTTTGCAGAGGTTGGAAAAGCTCTTGACGGTGGAGCGGACCAGGTTACGGTTGAGTACGACGAAACCTACGGCTTCCCCACCCAGGTCACGATCGACTTTGATCAGCAAGCCGCAGATGAGGAAATCTATCTGACGATTTCAGACTTTGAAGCGCTCCCCTAAACGGGAACCAAAACCTTGCGAAGGTTTGAAACCTTCGCAAGGTTTTACATGAACCAAAAAGCGGACGTCGTTGACGTCCGCTTTTCACTTAATCAGGGTGTATCCACTGGCCCAGTATTTCGCCGTCCTCGATATGGATGCGACGGTCTTCGATGCGGATCGCGCCGCTGCGTTCCAGTTCCTTGAGAGAGCGTGCGACGACCTCGCGCACGGTTCCCAACTGCGCCGCGAGCTGCTCCTGAGTCCAGTGCGGACGCGGCTCCTCGGCAGGAAATTCGCTGATCAGGCGCGCCAGCCGGTGTGTGACCTGGTAGAACGCCATCTCGCTCGCCATGCGTATCATGTTGCGCAACATAGTACTGAAATTCCCGAGCACCTTTTGAGCAAAGAGGGGCTGCTCCAGCACAAGTGCCCGCAACTTTCCGCTTTCGACCACCCAGACCCGGCAGGCCTCGAGTGCATCCACATTGACGGGATTCAGGCCGCCGTCAAAGGCCGGGACTTCGGCAAACGTATCCCCCTCCTGCAACAAGCGGATGATGTACTGGCGTCCCTGCGACGAGACACGGTAGATCTTTGCACTTCCATATTCAACAATATGGAGGCCATTGCACGGATCTGCCTCCCAAAGGATGACTTCCCCGCGCTGGTATTCGCGCAGTTGTGTATGCGCGGCAATTTCCTTGAGCAAAGGTTCGGGCAGGTCGTTGAAATATGTGTTACCACGCAGGATCTTAATTCGTTGAGCGATGTTCGTTTCAATCGACTTCATGACCGGCTTATCTGCTTCCCAGCAAAACCCCGTCTGCCCCGCGATCTACTTCCCATGGATAAATGGTGTATGCATCTGTGATGGCGGCGTAGTAATCAGGGCGGGCGTGGCCAAAGAGATTACGATACGGGTTGAAATGCAACACACACGTTTCGGGGAATCCACCCGCGGCAGAGACGCGGTTCTTCACAGCCGTGATGGTGCGCCCCGACCCCCAAACATCGTCAACAATGAGAATGGGCCTGCCACGCAGACGGTCCTCTGCCGGGAATTGGATGAACTCGGGCCATGCCATCAGCCTGGCTCTTTCACTGGCGGACTGCGCGGGGAAATCCACTGCAGCTGTGAGGATATGGGTAATATCCATCGCCTCAGCGAGCATCCCGCCGGGAATGACACCACCGCGGGTGATCATCACCATGGCAGTGAATTCGCGTTTGAACTGTGGGATCAGATGGTCGATAAGGCGGTCGACCTCCCGCCAGGTAATCACTTCGCGACGTGGTTCTTGTGGAAGTTGTTGTTGCATTTGGACTCTTCTCTACTAAAAATTTAAACCCTGCAAAGGCTCACAGCCCTGGCGGGATTGTTGAATTAATAAGCACCCAATACTGCCGCCAACGGGGCGGGCGCAGTCACTCGAAGAGGCTCGCCTGCTGTTTGTGCAACTTCAACGTTGCACGCCCACAGATACAGACAGGTATGATAGGCAGTGGTTGTGTAGGTGGTAATGACACTGGCAACCATTGTGGAAAACAGAAAGACCGTAAACACGATGCTGCCAACCAGTAGTGCATAAATGGAAGGTTTGATGAGGTCTTTATCTTTGAATGCCATGCTCCAGGCTTGCTTGAGAAAAGACCAGCCGCGTGAAAAAGATTGCATGATGGATTCTCCTATGAGTTTTATATTGTTGCGAGCTGTTTCAGCATCTGCACTTCGTCTGCGGGATTCGATGCTCGGCGCGGAGAGACTCATAATAACATGAGTTTTTTTCGATTATAGCAAACTTATCGGGTCTACTTCAACCCGCCAGCCCTTCAGCCAACTTTCGACCGGCTTCTGCCTCAATATTGCAACAGGGTCAGTTCCACGCAGGACGATCTGCCAGCGATGAACAGCGCCGATCTTCGCAAAGAAACAGGGGACAGGACCGATCAGGGTGATCTCTTTCCGCTGAGCCGTCATCAGTAATTCGCGGAGTTGGCTGGCAACCCTCTTTGCCTCTTTCTCAGCCGACGCCTGATCCTGATCCCGATATTCGAGTCGTACAAGCCGCGAGAACGGCGGATATCCCAATCGCCTGCGCTGTTCCAATTCATATGTATAGAAACCATCCACATCGTGCTGCGCAGCAAATTGGATGACCTGGTTATCAGGGTCGAATGTCTGCAGAATTACGTTGCCGCCGCGTTCACTTCGCCCCGCACGGCCTGCCACCTGGGTCAACACCTGGAAGACACGTTCTGCTGCAAATGGGTCAGGCAGATACAGGCCGACATCCGCAAGCACAATGCCAACCAAAGTCACCAGGGGAAGATCGAGTCCTTTGGCGAGCATTTGCGTGCCAACCAACACATCTGCCTGATGGTTGGAAAAATGCGTCAGGATCATCTCATGCGCATCTTTTGTCCGTGTCGTATCCCAGTCCCAACGCAGGGTGCGCGCTTTGGGGAACAGCGTGCCCACTTGGGCTTCCACTTTTTCACTCCCCAGCCCATACTCGCGGATCTGCTTCCCACCACATTGCGGACAACTCTTCGGCTTCTGTCGTTGGTATCCACATTGATGACAGAGCAATCGTTCCCCATCTTCAAGGTGCAGCGTCAACGGCGTGTCACAATTTGGGCAGCGCAGAACATATCCACAGTCGCGGCAGAAGACGTAGGTGGCGGTACCTCGCCGATTCAGGAACAGGATGGCCTGCTCACTCCGCGTCAGCGTGGACCCAAGCTCCTTAAGCAGGAGCCGGCTAAAGATCCCGCGTTGACCTGCTTTCAGTTCATCCCGCATATCCACGATCTGGACCGGGGGTAATCCCACTTCAAAAATACGACGCGGCAATTCCAGTCGCTTCATTCCCCTCACCCCTTCTCCTAAAAGGAGACTTGAAACGTCGGCCTGATACCGTTGTGTGATGGATGGAGTAGCACTCCCAAGTACACACACCGCCCCCGCCAACTGCGCGTACATTTGAGCGACCGTTGCAGCGTTATAAAACGGCGGTTCGGCTTGATAGTAGGACGAGTCGTGACATTCATCCGCCACGATGAGGCCGACATTCGGCAGCGGCGAGAATAAGGCACTGCGCGCGCCAATGATGACTTTCAACGCGCCTGTGCGGGCGCGCCGCCATGTGTCATAACGCTCACCTTCTGATAATTTTGAGTGGACAATGCCGACCTGCCCCGGGAAGCGACTCAAAAAGCGACGGACCGTTTGCGGCGTGAGCGCGATCTCAGGCACAAGAATGAGCGCCTGTCTGCCACGCTTGATGACATATTCTGTGGCACGTAAATAGATTTCTGTTTTCCCCGAACCTGTCACACCCTGGAGAAGAAACGATGGATGAGCATCAGGTGATGAGGAGGCGCTGATAATTTCTCCCAATGCAGAATTCTGTTCAGGAGTCAGTTCGATTACCTCCTTCCTCGGATATTTGTCTGCCTGTCTGGCAGTTCTCTCCAGCGGATCTCTAAATATTTCACTCTCAAACAAACGGATCAAGCCGCGCTCTTCGAGTTCCTGCAGGTCGGCAATATTGCATCCGCTTTGAGCATAGACCCATGCAACATTGACCGGCTCAGGCTGCTCGATCAAAAAACGCAACGCGGACTGTCTGCGCGCCAGCGTTTGTTTTGTGCCAAGGTTTGGCATCCCGGCTTCCGCCTCTGACGGCGGGACAGCGAGCAGCGCAACACGAATATATTTCGAGCGGACGCGCGGCGGAGGCAAAATACTCTTCGCCGAAATGACTCCTTTTCGCACCAGAATCACTGCACTCTTGCGCCACTCCACTTTGCGGAAGTGTGAATCGATCTGGCGGCCGCGCAGGGAACCACGGTCGGTGAGCAAATCAAGCAAGCGACGTTGGACCATGGGCCACTGACCATCATTTATGGCCGGCATTCTATTGTCCATCGTCTGATACAGAACATCCGCTTCCTGGCTTAGTCCCACAGGCAGAAACAGACTGACCACCGCGGCCAGTGGCGCCAGCGTGGACTCTGCCATCGCTTCAGCGAGCGCGATCTGTGCTTGCGTCATCACAGGGATGGGGTCAACCAGCTCGGCGACTTCTTTCACATTCTGCACGGACGGCTGGTCAACGAATCGAAAGACCACACCCTGAACAGTCTTGTTCCCAAACGGGACAATGACAAGATGCCCGACTCCGATTTGCCCGAGAAGGGGTTCAGAAACGGCGTAATCAAATACCCCTGATACAGCAGGGACATTAACAACGATTTGAACATAAGCAACCATTGAATTTAGTATATCTTGAAATTCAAGAGTGGATAATTGTGTGGGCTTGCCCAATAATTTCACCACGGAGTACACACGGAGAACACAGAGAAAACCTTCTACATTCTCCGTGAACTCTGTGCTCTCCCCCGGCACCACCCCAGCGGGGCTGGTGTGTGGTGAGAAGAAATAGGACCCATTCTTTTAGCCACTCCCTGAAATTCTTTGAGGGCCCAACGTTCAGAGAATATGCTCAATCAGTCTTCTTCCATCGCGTCGTGCAGCACTAAAAGCGTATGATAAATTGGTTCGTTGGCAACTATAACCTTATAACGATTTCCTTCCATCTACGTTTAAACCTGTAGACCCAACTATGGAAAGGAAATATCATGAGTATCTTCAGTAAAATTCTCGATAAACTTGGACTGAATAAGAAGGCCAAGGAAGCCGAGGCTGGGCAGGCAAAAGTACTGGCTGATATGGCCAGGAAGGAAGCTGAAGCTCGCGCGAAATTAAACGCGCAAGCCGGTAAGGCTGCTACCCCGGTTGCAAAGCCTGGAGCAACAGTAGCACGCGCTGTTCCTGCTCCACCGTCTGCTTTCGGGAGAACTGCCGCTCCTGCCGCTCCTGCGGCTATATCAGAGGTGGATGTAGTCAAACAGCTGGAGGAGAAAGCCAAAGGCTCCGGCCTGAATTGGAAAGTCTCGATCGTGGACCTGTTGAAGCTCCTCGATATTGACAGCAGCCGCGAGGCTCGCAATGAGCTGGCGCAGGAACTCGGCGCCCCCGCCGATGTAATGAGCGACTCGGCCAGGATGAATACCTGGCTCCACAAGGCAGTATTGAAGAAGATCGCCGAGAATGGCGGTAATATTCCACAATCCTTGTTGGACTAAAAGCCAGCATACAAAAACAGCGCAGGCTTTGTGCCTGCGCTGTTTTGCATTATAGGGTCAATACTTACTTTTTAGGATGTGTATGCAAAATCAAAATTGCATGTCATTCTGAGGAGCGGAGCGACGAAGAATCTCTACTCTTGCCAAAAATCAGTTCATCAAGGGCAAAACCGAGACCCTTCGCTATCGCTCACACCGTTCGTGCCGCGAGCACGTCGGTGCGAGACGGCATCGTCCCGACACTTGCATGATTTGCAATGGTTTGCTCACGCAAACCAAAAATCACACGCAAGTGCAGGTGTGTCCTTCGGGAGGGTGACATAAACCGAATTTGCATACAGGCTCTAGTATTGCCACAGTCCCAAACTCTGAGGCTTCCTCCGCCAATCTGCAGGGTATCTGACGTAAAATATAACAAATGGATACCCACAACCCTGTCATCCAACTCTGTACCGAAGGCGCACGTGCTGAATTCGAGCATCGTCTGGAAGATGCACGCGTTCTGTATCAACAAGCCTGGGAAGCACACACAGATGATTACGAGGCCTGCATCGCTGCCCATTATGTCGCGCGCTTTCAAGACTCGGCAGAAAATGCCCTACAGTGGAATCAACTGGCGTTGAGTCACGCGATAGCGGTCGATGATGAGAGGGTCAAAGACTTCCATCCATCGCTTTATTTGAGCTTGGGATGCTCGTATGAAGTAGTGGTGAATCAGGATCAAGCGCAGAAATATTATGAGCTTGCCGCGCAATCAGGGATTATTCATCAGCCTGATTGAGCCATAAAGATGTCGGGTGACAACATCACCTTCGATACCGCGAGCACAGCTACAAGAAAACCAATTCCCACTGTTCCGGTGATGGCTGGCAGAATCCACATACCGGCAGAGCTGCCAAACGACTTGACGCGCGCGTCCAGCGGATGATCCGGTTCATACAGCACAACAACCTCATCCCCCACTTCATACGCTGGCGATGAGCTTCCCTCGGTCATCTGCACAGTACGACGCTTGCCGTCACTAGCAACAAATTGCACCACAGGGTAATAAAACTCCTGCACAACCCGGTCCTCTTCATTGACGTAGGAGCGCTCTGTGACCATTTCCACAACGCGTCCGGGCGAGCTTTCCTCCCTATTGACTTTCAGTACATTATTGAATGAGGCAATTCCTGCGATCAACAACATGAGCGCGGCAACGCCGGAGAATATAGGGAGAATGATCTTTTCAATCGGTGTTTCATTGTTCTGCTTCACATCCGCCCCCATTTTCGCAAACTGGGCATCAAACTCCGCGTCAAAGGAGGAATCCATCATCGCTTCAAGCTTGAGCCTGTCTGTTTCATCTGGGATATCTTCAAGACTTTCGTGCTGCACACCGTTGACTTCAAACGACACAGGAACATCATTTTCCCAGCTAATTGAATATTTTTTACTTGCCATGAGTTTCTCCAACAAAAATCCACAATAGAAATTGTGGACAACTACTTCAATATCATCTTGTGGATTCGGAGGCGCTCTTCGAGTATGCTTCGCGAAGGCAGTAGTGGATCGATTACCTGCTTTTCAAAATCGCTGCAGCCCCATATCCCACAACGGATGAATAATCCCCTGTCACATTTGCAGACGTTGCATGGCGCAACACCTTCACCTTGTCTGCTCCGAGTTTGCGGCATGCCCATAACACGGATGTATACGCGCCGATTCCACAGGCATGGCCTTTGCCGGCGCGGTCCAAATCAAAGGCGCCCATGGGGTTGAACGCCTCGATCTCGTTCAGCATGGCCCGGTCAAAGGTCAGTGCATCCTCCTGTTTAAAGTAGTGGGAAAAGTCCGTGCTGGCAACGAACACAACGTTCTTGTCACGTAATACGGTCGCAAGCGCTTTTCCCAAACCTTCCGAAACGCTTTCATCGAGAGCGCGCACCATGACAGGCAGTAACTTCCATTCATGCTGGAAGACTCGCTGCAAAAAAGGCAATTCGATCTCAAGAGAATGTTCGGTATCATTTGCAATGGGCGTCAATCCGAAACCAACTTCCGATTTCAGGATGACATCCAGATCGTTCACTGCGGTTTTGTCCACAGGCACATTTCCCAGGGGCGTAAAGTAGGCGTCGTGCAGACTGGTGATCAATGGCTGAGAGTAGGGCTGGTGCATCGGCCCAATCAGGGCAACCAGGTCCGGGCGTAGTCCGCGAAGCGCAGAGAATGCATATCCCGCGACCGCGCCTGAATAAAAATGTCCGGCATGCGGCGCGATGACTCCCATCACATCTCCCTCCAGGCTGGGGAGGTGAGCCTCGTCAAGGTATTGATCTACACTTTTGGCAAGCGTAGTGGAGTCGCCTTCATACCATTGGCCTGCAATTGGGGAAGGACGTACGTCAATCATAAAATGATTCTAGCACTTTTTGCGTCGCACGGAAAGCGAGTGGAGGCAGATTGTTGCGCGTGAACCACTCCACTGCATCTGCATCATCATCGGGTTTCATCTCACCACCCAGGACGTCGGCCTGATAGATGATGATAAAGTCCGCGCCGCGCGGATGTTCCCTGCCGGAGATGATATCGAGCACACGCTTCACGCGGACGCTCAGGCCTGTCTCCTCCAGACATTCGCGTGCGGCAGCTTCAGCCGGGTCCTCTCCCCCATTGATGAAACCTGCTGGCAACGTCCACAGGCCGCGGAAGGGTTCATTGATGCGCCGCACCAGAAGGACGCGGCCAGCATCCTCGATCAACACCGCTGCGGCAACCTTCGGGTCCACAAAATGGATCCATCCGCATTGCGGGCAAACGGGACGCACCTTTCCGAAACGCTCTTCATGATTTACGAGCGTACCACAACGCGGACAATAGTTGAATTCTGTTCCAGCCATATCCGCCAATTATGACACTTAAACAAAAAGGTGACAGCCACTGTATCTGTCACCAAAAACACATGTCACTGCGAGCGTTCGTTGCGAAGCAGTCCCCCATTTAATGGGATTGCTTTGGAAGGAAGAACGCCTTCCTCACAATGAGATATCATTTCCGTCGCCAGCGATTGATCGCCAGTTGACGCATCAGCGCCATGATGAATGCGCTCAATAATGCAACGCCGGCCAGCAGCCATTGCCAAACCGATGAAACAAGAGGCGTATCATTCGAAGCCTGGGGCTGTTGCGGCTGCTGTTCGAGACCCCCGCCTACACCACTGGCGGCGTCTCCCGCTTTCTCAGAAGGAGTTTCCATGGCGCGGGCAGTGTCCTCCTGGGCATCAAGTGTTTCGGTGGGCATGGGTGCCATCAAAATGGATGGCTCTTCTCCTGCAGGCGCTTCGGTGGCTGGGGCTGCTTCTGCGGCAAAGGTTTCTTCTCCTCCACCTCCACCCATCCCAAACGCAGGCGGTGCTGAAGCCAGCTGTGGGCGAAGGAAGTTCAAGCCAAAGGTGAAAAAGAGCAAAAGGCTGGCCAGCGTAGTTGCAAACCTGAAGACTGGATACGCGCGCGGCAACGGCGGATTTTTACCCACCATTTTGGGTGTGAGCGTGAAGTTGCGCGGCGCCTTGCGCATGGGAAGCCGACGCAGCAGGCTCCGGGCACCACGTAAATCCTCCAAAACGAAGCGCAGGCTCGGGTCTGAAGAGATGCGTGCCTCCAGACGCGCAGAATCAGACGGACTGAGTTGTCCGTCCAAATAAGAAGAGAGAAGTTCAAGATCACGTTGCTTCATTAACATTTGTTCCCTCTTCCAGACGAAATGTAGAGGGTAAAAGTTCCGTGAAGCCCTGTAAGCACTCACGTAATCTTAATCGTGCCCGTGCCAGACGGCTTTTTATGGTCCCAAGCGGCACATGCACGGCCAGGGCAACTTCGCTGTAGTCCATACCCTGCAAATCTGCCATGACCACCACGGTCTTGAAATCAAGAGGCAGGTTATTGAGGCAGTGCTGGATGGCATGTTCCAGTTCGTTGGCTTCGGCTTTCTGATCGGGGGTCATGCCTGGGTCCGCGAGCCAGCGCGGGGAATCCATCTCTTCGCCATCTTCAGTATCGGGTTCCAGCGGCGTGGTGGGACGTCGCTTTTGGCGGCGCAGTTCATCGTAGCAGGCATTTGTCACGGTGCGCATAAGCCATGCTTTGAAGGATCCACCGCGGAAGGAGTTGATGCTTTTGAAAGCGGAAATAAAAGCTTCCTGAGCTGCATCTGCGGCAAGATCATCATCACCCAGGATGCGAAGCGCGGTACTGAACACACTGTCCTGATAATGCAGGATGAGCGTGTTGAAGGCATCCAGGTCGCCTTTTTGCGCGTCGTTGATGAGAGCTAGTTCGTTCATTGGGATTATTTTATCACTGTGAGATTTTTTAAACCACTTAGGACATGAAGAGCCAATCTCGATGTAAAGCAGAGGGACGGAAGATAACTAGAACTTGTCTCAAAAATGTCATCCTCCCGAAGGACATCGGGACGATGTGAGCGAAGCGAAGGATCTCTAATGCTGAAAGTACGAGACTCTTCGGTCGCGACGAACGCTCCCTCAGAGTGACATGCCATTTTTGAGATGACTTCTAGCGATACTTGTGGCTGATGAAATAATAGATCGCCCGCCAAATCAACATCCCAAATGCAGATGTAGCACCCAGTACCATTGCAAAAATCGGGATAATCGGCGTGCCGAGCATCAGTCCGCGCAAGACAGCGGCAAATGGTGCAGAAAAGATCATTGCCAGCATGGGTCGCCACAGCTGACTCAAATCGGATGTCACTTCCTGTTGGAAGAGCCCAAACCAGGGAGCCAGCAGGAACCACGCAACCACAAGTGGAAAGAACACGGCAGACATGCGCCCAATAAAAGACATGTCCATTTCGTTATGCGTGGCAAAGCCGATCAGGGTGGTGATAAGGATCGTGAGGATATCACCGAGGATAAGTATGTATTTGTTCATATGAATCATGCAGGGGCGCGACGCTTCGACTTCGCTTAAACTCCGCTCAGCGCGACAGCAGGCCCCTACAAATTATTCATTCCGCAAGGCGGGGAACAACAGCACTTCGCGGATGGAATGTTTATCAAGCAGCAGCATCGCCAGGCGATCCACGCCCATGCCGAAGCCGCCATTGGGAGGCATGCCGTAGCGCATGGCACGCAGATAATCCTCATCCATGGGGTGCTTCTCGTCCTCGTCATCCGCGTAATCGCGTCCCATTTCGAGGAAGCGCTGCTCCTGATCGAGCGGATCGTTCAACTCGGTGAAGGCATTGCACAATTCGAATCCCGCCGCATAGCCCTCAAAGCGTTCCACGGTCAGCGCGTCATCTGGAATGGATTTTGCCAGCGGAGAAATATCACGTGGATAGTTGTACAGAAATGTCGGCTGGATGAGGGTGGGCTCCAGAAATTCGCTCAGCAGAAAATCGATCAACTTGCCGCGAGTGGCTTTCGGGTCTGGCATCTTGTTGGGATGTTTGGCTTTGATCACCTGGAAGAGTTCATCGGCAGTCTTGTACTCGGCAATATCAATGCCGCTGGTGTGAAGAATCCCATCACGCATCTCCAGCCTTTTCCATGGAGGCGTCAGGTCAATATCGTGATGTTTGTAAGTGATCTTTTGTGTCCCTAAAACCTGTTGTGCGGTAAAAGAGACCATTTGCTCGGTCAATTCCATAACCTGCAAATAGTCCGCATATGCCCAATAGAATTCAAGCTGTGTAAACTCCGGGTTGTGTTTGAACGAGACCCCTTCATTGCGGAAGTCACGCCCGATCTCGTACACCTTTTCAAGATTGCCCACCAGTAGTCTCTTCAGGTACAGCTCGAACGAGATGCGCAAATACATATCCTGTTCTAGCTCATTGTGATGGGTCATGAACGGACGCGCCGCCGCGCCGCCGTAGATCGGCTGCAGGATCGGGGTCTCCACTTCGAGAAAACCATGATCATCCAGGAATGCGCGCAGGGATTTGATGATGGTCGCACGCTTGCGGAATGTCTCGCGCACATCGGCGTTAACTGCCAGGTCCGCGTAGCGTTGGCGGGCACGGATTTCAGGGTCCTCCAGCGCGGCGTGGCGGACCACGGTCCCATCTTCGAGGGTTTCATCCTTCGAGGCCGGGAGAGGGCTGACAGATTTGGCAAGCAGCTTGAAGTTGTGGATATGAAGCGTGGCTTCCCCAGTTTTCGTACGGAACATGACGCCCTGCGCCTGGATGAAGTCTCCGATATCGAACATCTTGTCGAAGAAATCCAAACCTTCCCTGCCAACTTCGTTCAGACGGAAGAAAAGCTGTATCCTGCCTTCGCCATCTTCAATGTGGGCAAACGAGATCTTGCCCATGGTACGGGTCGCACGAATGCGACCTGCAACAGTGGCTTTCACCTCCTTACCATCTTTCTCAGCGGAATCAAATTCAGCAATGGCTGCCCGGCTTGTGTGTGTACGATCTGCACGCGTGGGATAGGGCTCGATACCCTCGGCGCGTAGTTCTTCCAATTTCTGTAAACGAACCTTTTCAAGTGAGTTGTATTCTGTCATGACCATGGCTCCGCCCCCTCCCTAGCCATCCCCCCCATTTTCTCAAAATTGGGGGAGGGTTGGGTGGGGGTGCAAAATAAAACCCCGCGCTCCTGTACAGGCGCGGGGTATATTGTTCAGTACGCTCCTGCGTCTAGGCGACTTTCAGGATTTTAACATTATATGTGCCGCCTGGAGTTTCCACTTTGACAGTTTCACCCACTTTGCGGTTGAGAATGGACTTGCCGATTGGCGATTCATTTGAGATCTTTCCTTCGCGTGGGTTGGCCTCCGCCACGCCGACAATCGTAAAGGTCTCCGCTTCGAAGCTGCCTTCCTTGATGGTGACCTTGGAACCGAGCTGTACCATGTCACCCTTCTTTTTGCCATTTGCTTCGATGATTTTCGCGGTTGCCAGCAGCATATCCAGCTCCTGGATGCGTCCTTCCACAAAAGCCTGCTCATTTTTGGCCGCCTCATATTCGGCATTTTCAATGAGCTCTCCACCCTCCATGGCTTCATGAAGACGATTGGCTACATCCTGACGCTTGGCGGTTCGGAGATAATCCAACTCCTCCTGAAGTTTCTGGTACCCTTCTTTGGTCAAAAAGTTGTTAGGCATTTTTCTTTCCTAATAATAAGAATTTTGCATCTCCGTAGAGATGCAAATAGAGTGTCCTGATGAAGTTGTCCGTAAAACGAGATCAATATATCACGATTTTGCACTGATTACAAGAGACTTGTAACCTCCCTAATGAAGCTGCAACAGACGGATTCCCTGATTCTCTGCCCAATAAGACTGGATGGCTGCCAGCGCCTTCTCAGGAGTGTTGAAGTCATCCCCCAGGACTGCAAACTGGGATTTGTACTGCAGAACAGCATTTTGCCAGGACCCTAAGCCTGCCTCTGTTATGGAATGAACAGTCTCCTGCATCCCAGCGGCCCTGGGGACAAATTCCTCGGGTTTATGGAGGAAATAGGGGATGTCAATGTCATATAAGAGGGGACGCCCAAGCAGTTCAGCTCCCAGTCGGACCAGGACATGGTCCACGTGAGAACCGACTGCCAGCTGGCAGACCAGCACATCATCCTGCGTGATGCGTGCAGAGATGGTTTCAGCGATCCGTCTGGGAATATCCGCATCCTCCACATGAGGAGGTACGGAGATGTCAAAGTATAGCCAGTGACCGTCCGTGCCTCGACGGTAAATACAATCCAGGAAGTCAAAATGGACAACCTGAGCACCGACGACTGCCGCGGCATTCGTATCCTCCTGGCGTCTTGCGTGTACAGTCTCTTCGGCGGAGGCAAATCCCCATTGTGAATGCATAAGCTCTGCAAATGGAGATAACTCGCCAGCCGGTGGATAGCCGCACATGAACGTCCAGATTTCAACAGGAATACTGGCCCGGGTCTGTTCATAAATCAGGCCACCCGCGGAGAGTACCGCGTCGTCAAGGTGAGGAGAAAGATAGATCCATCGCATACATTTATTTAACCATACCTGAAGAAAACCTGGAAGGATTTTAAGATGTCTGTGCAATTGTTTTTAGGGATTAAGTCAAGTACACTTGCCATGGAGGCAGAAATGCAGGAAAGACGCAAACAACCGCGCACCGACTTGATGTCCTTTTCCCAGGTGATTGACCTGTATAGCGGCAAATTAATGGGCTATCTTGGCGACCTTAACCTGCTGGGTGCAATGGTGATCGGAGATGAACCGCTGGATGTAAATGCAAGGTTGACCATCTCCATCCAACTCCCGGAATTGGAAGGGCTGAATGCCACCCGTATGGTCCTGCCTGTGCGTGTTGCATACTGCCAAAAGGATGTCAGTCCCGATTACTTCAATATCGGCCTTGAGTTTGAACTGGTCACGGATAGGCAAAAAAGCATCATTGATGCGGTCATTGATAATTACGAGTTTCGAAGGCAGTCCCCCGACTATCCTCCGCGCCCCACGTGATCATAATTTCGGAACCCTGAGAACATCCATGCATCCTGTGCGGGCCAAGGGGTCCTTTTTGTTTACCAGTTCTTCTTTTTATCCCATAGTCAGCGAACCCGCTTGGAGAGAGGCTTCCGATGAACACACCCGCTTCCTCATTTGCTGCGATTAAAAACCTCCCTGGAGAATTAAAACGTATCTCAACCGTAGAGAAAGAAGGAGGCAAACTGTAAGTTTAAAAGGGATCTGGTTCAGTAAAGTGCGTGTATACTCTCGTTCGTTATTCTTTGACCTTTGAACGGTCTCATTGAAAATTTCATTGACCAGCCAACGTTCATGCTCGGGGACTGGCAATCGGAGAAGGACATCCATGAAGAAATATCGAACCGTCATTGCCACCATCATTGCACTCTTCTTCTATACCGTCACAGATATCCTCATCTGGCAGAGGATCTTCGAAACGAATAATATGATCCAGTATGCAGACATTTATCACACGGGCTGGTTTGTCACTCTCGCGGGCTATGCAGTCATGGGGACGATCCTGCTATGGGGCTCGTGGAAGGACTGTTTCTACTTTGTGACATCGCTTTTTGTTGCCGCCTTCAGTGGTTTGGAGGATGTACTGTACTACGCACTGGATAGAAAACCCATGCCCCAGGCACTCCCCTGGCTGGACGGGAACCCAATGATCTACCATTCAACACGTGAGGGCGTAATCTTTTCTGTGATTTTTTGGCTGGCTGCACTCACAGCCCTTTACTTCGCCCTTTATTGGCAGAGGAGCAATAAGGAGGCGCAACCCGTTAGCGAGTAACTTGATTTAAAACAAACGTCCCGTAGAGTCGCATTGAAGTGACTCTACGGGACGTTTTGCTTTAATAAAAAAAATATTCGCCCCTCTGACGCTATACATGCACGCTTCTTAGCAAATTCTTATTTTCCCCTAAAGGATATCTCACAAAAGCAGTACTACATCTGACTTCCTTTCGTTCTAGTTATGTAACCATAAAACGCCGTGGTTATTTACTCACTGAACGTCCAAGGAAAAAAACCAATTCTATGCGAAAGGAAAGTTGTCATGCAAATTATGTCGTATGCATTAGGAGTGTTGTATCTCCTAATTGTTTTTATATTGGCCATGTTTGGGTTTCATAACCTGGTCAATGCCATTCTTTATTTGTACTCAAAATCCTCCACCCCAAAAAGGAGGAAAAACCCCATCCTTCACCAGTACCCAAGGGTGACCGTCCAATTACCCATCTTCAACGAAAAATACACAATAGAACGATTACTTGCCTCAGTCACAAAATTAGACTACCCCTCCGGCCTGCTCCAAATCCAGGTCCTGGACGATTCCACGGATGATACAGCCTATCTCACTGCCAGGTTGGTGGATCATTATAAATCGCGAGGTGTGAATATTGAGTGGATCCACCGTACCAATCGAAGGGGGTACAAAGCCGGTGCGCTCGCCGACGGCCATCCTACTGTGACCGGTGAACTGATTGCCATCTTCGACGCCGACTTTATACCCAAGCCAGACTGGTTAAAGAAAACTGTACCTCTATTTAGCAACGAGAAACTTGGATGTCTTCAAACCCGTTGGGGGCATACAAACCGCAACTTCAATTCGCTAACGCGTGTGGAGGCAATGGCGATTGACGGACACTTTATTGTCGAGCAGGCTGTCCGCTCACAAAATGGTTTTTTCCTTAACTTCAATGGTACGGCCGGTATATGGCGGCGCGCCTGTATTGAGGACGCGGGCGGCTGGCAGTGGGATACGCTCACCGAAGATCTTGATTTGAGTTATCGGGCCCAAATGCGTGGCTGGAAAATTGATTATCTTCCTGATGTTGTGGTTCCCGCCGAATTACCTTCGCAAGTGGAAGCATTCAAGAATCAACAATTCCGCTGGGCGAAGGGGAGTTTCCAGGTTGTGCGTAAAATGCTGCCGAAACTATTCGACGATTCAAAACTCCCCTGGCATGTCCGCCTGCTGGCAATTCTTCACCTGACCGGCTATGGGGTACATCCGCTGATGCTGGCAATATTGATCCTCACTCTTCCGGTAGGTTTACTTGCACCCGACGCATTCAACCTATTTCCTCTGTCCATTATTGCAGGTTTTGGTCCCCCGCTC
>JANMSY010000257.1:0-3899 GCA_031389865.1 Anaerolineales bacterium
CGATCGCCCGCGGCGCCGCGCCTGCCTTCCTTGCATTATGGTCGTTCCTCTTCCTGGGTGAACGTATGACAACGGGTGGTCTGATCGGTCTGGGCTTCATTATCGGGGGATTGATCATTATTGGGATCAGTACACTGGCAAATAGCCGCGTCACGCGTCTGCACTTCAAAGGGGTTGCCGTGGCCATATTCCTTGCCCTGCTGATCTCCATCTACTCTGCAATTGATGGAGCCGCCGTCAAAAACGGATATGCCACCGCCTATGTCATGACCATGTTCACGCTCGTCCCATTGCCTATTACACCTTTCATCATCCGCCAGTACGGGTGGCGCCATTTGTGGCAGGAATTAAAAAATCAGCCGATTCTCCTGCCACTCACAGGTCTGCTCGGTGTAGCGGCGTATCTGATGGCAGTTTGGGCATATTCCATTGCACCGCTCAGTTATTCGGGTGCGGTCCGGGAGGTCAGCGTGGTGTTCGGCGCGATCGCAGGCTGGTGGTTTTTGAAGGAGAGATTGGGGGCAATGCGCATACTCGGCGCGGTGGTCATGTTTGCCGGCATAGTGGTCATCGCCGTATTCGGGTAACATTCCTAAAAGAGACTCAACACCCACACGATCAGTGGTGCAACGAAAAGCGCAGGCAGCATATTTCCCACGCGTATCTTTTTGATCTCCAACAAATTGCTGATGCCGACTCCCATCAAAAGGACTCCGCCTGTCGCGGTCAACTCATTCATCATGGAGACGTTGACGATCGCATCCAGTTGCGCGGCAAGTAAACTGATGCCACCCTGGTAAACGAGAATGATGAGGGATGAAAATGCCACACCGATCCCCAGTGTGGATGCGAATGCAATGGAAGCGAATCCATCCAGCACCGATTTGACGGCCAGCAGGTTGTAGTTGCCTGTCAGGCCATCCTGGATCGAACCCAGGATCGCCATCGGCCCGATGCAATACAGAAGGGACGCGGTCAGAAAACCGCGCACAAATTTATTCGAGCCGTCATCTTCTTCACGCGAAAACCTCTGTTCAAGGATCTCGCCGAGCTTATGCAGTCCATCTTCGATCCGCCACCATTCGCCCAGCAGAGTTCCAATTAACAACGAACCCAAAACAATGAGAGGGTTTTCTGTTTTGAGAAACATCTGCAGTCCCATTGCGGTGGTAAAGAGTCCCATGCCTGCGATGACAGTTTCCTTTAATTTTTCAGGGATGCGAGCCCCAAAGAATATCCCCACCATGCTTCCAATGATGACTGTTGCGATGTTAAGTATTGTGCCTGTCATGAAGAATCCTGAAGGGGCGACCAGCGGGTCGCACTTACGATTTTGCCAACGTAGTCTGATGTCCGGCCGCTTTATTTTCCACCAGCTCCAGCACAAAGCATAAGGACGACAAACGGTTCAGATACCGTTGCAGCTCGGGGTTGGACAGATCGTCCAGGTCGAAAAGCTCCACCACGCGCCGCTCTGCCCTGCGGACAATTGTACGTGCCAGTGATAGCGCTGCGCCTGCCAGAGAATCACCCGGCAGGATAAATTCCTTTGGCATCTCAACCAGTTTGCTCAACTCGTCCGCCTGCTGTTCAAGCCATAGGACGCGCGCCTCATTAATGAAGCGGAACTTCTCCGCGTTTTCGGGAGTTGCCGCCACTTCTGCCATCAACTTATACAGGTCGCGCTGTGTTTCTAGCAGGATCGGCCCCGAGTGAGGGTCAAGGCATTGAGCACGCGCCAGCCCGAGGGCTGCGGTGGCTTCGTCCAGCGTCCCCACGGCTTCAATGCGCGAATGATACTTAGCCACGCGTCCCTCGCCCAGCAGGTTCGTGGTCCCGTCATCGCCCCTGGATGTGTAAAAGGTCATGCGGATATTATAAGCGAAGCGCACCCTGTGGGTAAGCGAAGCGTACCCAGTGGGTAAGTGAAGCGACCCTGTGGGGACCAATGCCGTATAATCGAACAACCATGCTCCAAAAATTTCACGGAGAGATCTTAATACAGGCGCTCAGCGAGCGTTTCAGCGCTGCTGCTCTCGACAGGATCATCGCCGCCAATGTATATCAGGACCGCCTTGCCGCGCAGATCGGCCACGATGAATATCATGTTGATAACAACGCTTTTGAGAAATCATATGCGTACATCGAAGAGCAGCGCGCGATGGTGCTTTCCTCCCTGCATGCGGATGATACTTCGTCTGCATGGGCGGCCTTTGGGAGACTGACTCACACCGCGCAGGACTTCTACGCCCACAGCAATTACGTTGACCTGTGGCTCTCCCGTCATGACAACGGTTCGCGTCCAACTCCGCCTGAGATTGATCCCGTTGACCCGCACCTGATCGATACCCCCGCGTTACGTTCCGGCAAAATCTATCTTCCCCTGGAAGCATTCAGCTTTGTAAAAATTCTGAAACCGCTGGTCATGCCCTTCCTGCCGCGCGATTCGCACGCCTGGATGAACCTCGACTCCCCCGAAACGGGTCCCAACTTCACCTTCGCCTTCCACGCCGCGGTCCACCGGACGAAGATCGAGTTCGAGAAAACGACTTTAGGATTTTCGCAGGAAATGCGCAAATTGTTCCTGGATAGATAAAGATCAATCTGTCCAGTTCAATACAGTCAGAAATAATTGCTCGAATTTTTCCTGATCGGCGCTCACGGCAACCTTTATCTTTGAGCCGTTTGGATCCTGTTTGGTACGGCCGCTTTCTGGACCTTCCTCTTCAACAACACGCAGATTCTGTTCTTCGAATGTCACGATGTTCGGATCGGTGAACGTCGCCGAGGTCAGAGAATCCCAGAATTGAAATCCACCACCATCCACAAAATCAAGATTGGCTGTCAGCAGATCATGGACCAGGTTGGCGACTGGGGTGTTGCGATTTTTTCCGAGTGCGTTGTAAAAATCCCGGGTGACAGGCACGTCGGTAGTCGCATCCAGGGGAATCAATAGGATGGGAACTCCTGAGTTGAAAACAATATTTGTGGCAACAGGATCGATAAAGATATTCCATTCTGCATGTTCGTTTTGGATGTTGACACCAGAGTTCCCCACGTTTCCCTGGCTTTCCACCGCCCCACCCATGATGTAAATCTCCTTGATATTGGCGCTGATCTGTGGAGATTTTTGAAGTGCCTCAGCAACATTCGTTAACGGTCCAACCGCCACGATCGTGACAGCATCAGTCGATGTTTGAAGGATGTCTATGATCAAATCAGCGGCGCTCAGATTGGATGAATCTCCTCCCGAGGGAATCTCAACTCCATACGCATTATCTGCAGCCTGCCGCCACGCTGCTGGGAAAACATGGTTTCCCGCCAGCGGCGTTTCCCTTCCACAGGCAACCGCTATCTCTGCGTGACCGCTCAATGCGACCAGCCCCAAAGCATTGGATACTCCCGGTCTGCAGTGTGCTTCTCCGGTTCCAGAGACCGTAATTGCCTTGACATCCACATTGGGATGTGACAACAGAAATAAAGCCGAAAACATATCCTCGTGCGCCATATCTGTATCGAAAATAACAGGTTTCGGAGTTTGAATCGGAATGAGGCTGGGGTCAGGCGTCAGACTCTGGTTCGTGCATCCAACAAGCAGGATGGATGAGATAAAGACTACCATCAGATCTACTTGTCTACTAGACTTGAAATAAAGACCAATCATGGGTTTTCTCCTGAAGGTATTCGGTCACCCAGCGTACCAATCCAGTTCTTAAAGTTTATCTGGTTATCTACGGTATGACAATTTCGGTTGTTGAAGGATTAAGAATCTATCCTAAAATTCAATGATCTTTCTGGATATGTCGTTGCGAACCGCCGCTTTTGTTCTTTGGCGGTGAAGCAATCTCCTTTTCATCAGGCAAAATCTAGTTTTTGGGAGATTGCTTCTCGAAGACTCG
>JANMSY010000309.1:0-2489 GCA_031389865.1 Anaerolineales bacterium
CTTGAACTTCCATATTTCGCGCGGCATGTCCTGGAGAGTCTCGATCAGAAGCGAATAGCCATTGCCATAGAGCTCGATCTTCGATACGCGTTCGTGCTTGTCCATTTTTTTGATTCAATCCCGGTGGTTAAGTAGCCGCGAGCAAAGCGAGCAGCATATCGAAACCACCAATTAAGGGAGATGTTTTCGTTGACAGGTGGTTTCGGTACGGGCGAGAAAAGTACTTGCCCTACTAAACCACCGAAGTCCTCTAATTATTCCAATTCCACAGCCATCGCCACCGCTTCACCACCACCCAGACAAAGTGACGCGATGCCGCGCTTCAACCCGCGGTCTTTCAAGGCGTAGAGCAAGGTCGTCAAAACACGCGCACCGCTGGCACCGAGGGGATGTCCCAGGGCAATCGCGCCGCCGTTGATGTTGACCTTGTTCCAGTCCCAGCCCTGGTCAGCCAGAGCATATCCATCTGCCAGGACTTGCGCGGCGAATGCTTCATTGAGTTCGATCAGGTCAACATCATTCAGAGTCCAGCCGATCTTCTTGAGCAATTTTGGGATCGCATACGCAGGTGCGGCAAACAAATATTTTGGTTCAACTGCTGCCTGAGCATAACCCACGATTTTTGCTATAGGTTTGTGACCATGTTTTTCTGCATAGGCACGGGACGAAATCACAACTGCAGCGCCTCCATCATTCATGGGGGATGAATTTCCGGGCGTAACCTTGCCGTCCGTTTTGAAGGCGGGTTTGAGCTTCGCCAGCGCCTCCAGTGAGGTATCCTTGCGCGGACCCTCATCTGTGTCCACGACCTTCATTTCGCCTTTTCGTCCGGGGGTTTGAACGGGAACAATTTCGGATTCAAAGCGACCTGACTCCTGGGCCTCAACAGCCTTCCTATGAGATTGAAAGGCAAACTGATCCATTGCATCGCGTGTGACTTCGTACTCGTCCCCGATAAATTCAGCCGCGTTGCCCATCCCCCAATTTTCGAACGGATCCCAGAGTCCATCATAGAGCAGGGCATCTGTGAGGGATTGATTGCCGAACTTCAATTCGCCCGAACGCCCGCTGACCAGATACGGGACGCGGCTCATGGATTCAAATCCGCCTGCCACAAAGAGATCTGCATCGCCCGCCCGAATGGCTTGTGCGGCGAACATGGCCGCTTTCAAGCCTGAGCCACAGACTTTGTTCACTGTGCTCGCGCTGACCGTTGCCGGCACGCCACCAAGAATCCCCGCCTGGCGGGCGGGAGCCTGTCCCTCGCCGGCCTGCACCACGTTACCCATAATCACTTCTTCAATGTCTACTGGATTAATGCCTGCACGTTCCACCGCGGCTCGGACTGCGATCGCCCCCAATTGAGTCGCGGGCACACTGCTAAGCGAACCTTGAAACCTTCCGATCGGTGTGCGTGCCGCGGAAAGGATCACTGCTTCGTCCACACTGCCGCCTTGTGGCGTGCTACGCTTGTTTTCCTTTGCCATTGTTCCTCCTTTAGCGAAATGTACGATTCAATTATAAAGCCTAAGACAGGCCTATAAGATTACCGCGGTCAATGGATGTGATCCTTGAGTTCCCATAGCGCTGGGACCAGACCAAGATCAGCCAACATATCATAGAAGGAGAATGCGCTCCATTGATCGATCACTTTGTTACCCTTGATATAAAGGATTGTAGCTCCATCGAACTCAATGGTTTTTCCTGTCGCCGGGAAACCCCAGGCGGAGCCATGCTGTGTCCCTTTGGCTTTGTAGCGGATCCAAACGCGATCGGGCAACGCGGCAGTTTCGACAATTTCATATTTCAAATCCGGGAATACCGAGCGGAAGTATTTCATCTCATGTTTGACCTGCTCAGGTCCCTGCTTGTCGATTTGAATCCACTCTGGCGCATATTTGGGGTCAACAATTTCATCGGCCATGCCTGGGTCTGGTTTGCTCCACATGACTTCGTACCAAAGGTGAGCAATTCTTTCGGTCTGTTGTGATGTCATTTTTACTCCTTGATAAAGTCGTTGTCATTCAAAGTCACTCTTCAAGATGTTTCATCGCCTCACGCCGACTAAGCGGGTGCAGTGCCGTGGACTTGACGAACTTTGTTACAGCTTTCGGGTCTACACGGGCATATTGTCTGAGCGACCACCCAATGGCTTTGTTGATGAAGAATTCCTTTGAATTTAAATTCTCACAGATGATCTCGCGCAACAGGTCGAAATCCGTTTCCTTCTTATAGTTCAGTTGGAACAGGATCGTCGCGCGCCGCAACCAGAAGTTATCGGATGCGCGCCAATTGGCGAGATATTCCTCGCGGACCTCGGGGAACCTTCGAAAGTGGACTCCCAGCGGCCCGCCTGAAATTGTATCCACTGTGTCCCACCAGGATTTTGTGACGAGCATGTATTCGATGGTCTTGATGAATTTGGCAGGGAGTTCCTTTTCTGACCTGCCCAGGAAGCTGGTCGCCGCGTATTGAAATTCGCGCTGGGG
>JANMSY010000353.1:0-1820 GCA_031389865.1 Anaerolineales bacterium
GCCTGTAAGACTCCTTTTTTCTGTGCTCTCTGAGGTAGGAAGAGTTTTGTAGGAAGTCTGTTACGGAAATCGGCTGCTTATTTATGTCTGGGGTACGATCCCAGCACGCGCAGCATCAACGCGTATTCCCCCAAATGGTCCAGTGCCCGCTTTGTTTGTTCATCATGGATGGCACCCAGGAAGTCAATGTAAAAGAGATAATCCCATGGCGTGCCCTGCAACGGCCGCGTCTCGATCTTGGTCAGGTCGATGTCGCGCAGGGCAAACACGCTCAATGCCTTGAACAACGCCCCGGGCTGATTCTTCAAGGTGAAGACAATGGACGTTCTGGCTTCACCGTCCGGCTTCATGGCTATTTTGGATATCGCAAGGAAGCGCGTGTAATTCTGCGGGTTGTCCTCGATGCCCTCTTCCAGGATTTGCATCCCATGCATCTCAGCCGCGCGGCGTGACGCGACTGCGGCTGTATCACGTGCCCCCGACTCTTTCAACATCTTGACGCTTCCCGCGGTATCGTAGACTGATTCCGCTTTGATGCCGAGTCCACGCAGATAGGCGGCACACTGGCCCAACGCCTGCGGATGGCTGATCGCCTTCCGGATATCCTCCTTTTTCACGCCGGGCAAAGCGATCAGGCAGTGCTGCACACGCAACGGATATTCTCCCACGATATGCAGGTCATGGCGCAGGAGCAGGTCATAGTTTTGGTGAATACTTCCCGCCAGTGAATTCTCGATGGGGATCAATCCATACTCACACTCATCAGAGACAACGGAATCAAAGACCATGTCAAATGATTCGCACGGCCTGGTCTTAACTTCACCAAAATAGCTAAATACAGCCTGTTCACTATATGCACCGGGTTCGCCCTGGAAAGCTACTCGCATTTTTCTTCTCCATAAATGTGGTTTCGGTACGACCTCGACGAACACTCGGTCTACTCAACCACCAACTGGTCACTGATCACTTTTCACTACCTGCTGTTTCTCCGCCCACTCCACGATCTTTCGGAACCCCGCTTCCACATCTTCATCCGAGGCTGCGATCGTCATGCGGATAAATCCCTCACCCTGCACGCCAAACGCCGAGCCCGGGACAAGTCCCACGCCTGCCTCGTCGAGGATCCGTTCGCAGATCTCAACAGATGTCATCTTCAACGCACGAAAATCAAGGAAGAAGTAAAACGCTCCCTGAGGCGGCGTGACCAGCACCTTTTCACTTGCCATTTCGTGGGCGATTCGCAATACCAACTCACGGCGATGAGCATATGCGGCGCGCATGTTCTCAGTTGCTTTTTGATTTTCGGGGTCGGTCAATGCGAATGCCGCCGCTTTCTGAATAAAGGGTGCAACACAGGTGATGGAGTTCTGTCCCGCTTTCAAGGCGTTCTCGATGACACGCGCCGCTGCAGCCAGAAATCCCACCCGCCAGCCTGTCATCGCATAGGATTTTGAAAGACTGTTGACAAGCAGGGTCCGTTCCTTTGCGCTATCGAATGCCGCGGCGCTCGTCGGTCGTTCGCCGTAATACAAACTACCATATACTTCATCGCTCACGATCCACAGATCATGTGCTTTTGCAAAATCCTGCAGACGCTGCAAATACTCCCGTGTCGGGTACGCGCCTGTCGGGTTGGATGGATAGTTCAACACGATGACGCGCGTCTTCGCCGTCAATGTCTTTTCCCACGATTCAAAATACGGAATAAACCCGTTCTCGGCAGGCGCGGGGACGCGGATTACGTTTCCTCGCAGCATGATCACCATGTTCGAATGTGTCGCCCAGGACGGGTCTGGGACCAGCACATCATCACCTGGATT
>JANMSY010000366.1:0-3084 GCA_031389865.1 Anaerolineales bacterium
CGTGTTGTATCATCCGCAATGAATGGGAACAATGCAACCAGCAAAACCATTGGCACGATGATCCGCCAATCACGGAACTGGTCCACAAATTCGCGGCGGGCCACGATCCATATTGCTTCCAGATTACGCCGCATAGGGAACCCCCTGCGCTTCAGCCATGGTCTTGAGATAAACGTGTTCGAGTCTGCGCGGCACTTCCTGAAATGAAACCAACGGCGCGTTTCGGGACGTCAACGCATGCACGAGCGTTGGATTGGAAACCTGAGGTGTTTCAACCTGAAAGCGTAAACTGGTTCCGTCTCGAGATGCAAGAGTCACCCCATCAGGCAGAGTCAGCTCACCCGCGTCGAATTCCTGGGCGAACTTTGCCTCATACTCAACAGGGCCCAGCACCCGACGCTTCAATTCGTCCAGGGTGCCATTCAACAAAATCCTGCCGCGATAAATGATCGCAATCGTATCAGCCAGGATCTCGGCTTCTGCCAGGTTATGTGTACAGATAACAATTGTTCGCTGCGTGGAGCGCAAACGGGCGATCTCATCACGCACCAACCGCGCAGATTCAGGGTCCATGGCAGAGGTCGGTTCATCGAGCAATAACACGGCGGGGTCGTGCATCAACGCACGCGCCAAAGCAAGTTTCTGCTTCATGCCTTTGGAATACTCACCCGAACGACGCCGTGCTGCTTCAGCAAGACCAAAATAGTCAAGCAGGTATGAACTGCGTGCTTTTCTTGTGGGCAGGTCAAGCCCATACACCCTGCCAAAGAAATCGAGATATTCATCACCGGACATGCGCATGTACAAGCCATGTTGTTCAGTCAGCACTCCAACATGAGACCGTACATCCTGGGGATTTTTGGTGACATCATAACCAGCCACACGTGCCCAGCCTCGAGACGGAGTTAATAAGGATGTCAACATACGGACAGTGGTGGTCTTGCCTGCACCGTTCTGCCCAAGCAATGCAAGGATCCGCCCAGGCTGAACAGACAGGGTCACACCATCCACTGCCCAAAAGTCATTGTTGAATTGTTTGCTTAGATCATTGGTTTCGATCATTCTTTACCTTCCACTGGAAACGTTTTCCAGCATAGCATATACATTTGAGGGGTCAATAAGACAACAGTACTCACAATGATCCTTCAGCTTGTTGTGTTACAGGACGGTGACGGAAAAATAACGCAAGTGCCGCACCGGCAGCGACCACAGCCATGATGGTCTGGTTGATGTTGATGCTGCCTACCATCGAAGCGTCGAGCCGCAAAAAGTCGAGAAGGAAGCGGCCGATTGGGTAAACGACCAGATACAGGAGGAAGATGTCGCCATTTTTAACGCGGTCCGCAAATCGGCGGGAAACCCAAAGTAGCAGGAACATATTCGCGAGATTCCAAATAGATTCATACAAAAATAACGGGTGGTAATACTCGGCGTTTAGAAAGCCTTCCAGACGGTGATCGGGATCAATAAGAATTTTCCATGGCAGGTTGGTAGGCGCGCCGTAGAGCTCCTGGTTGACAAAATTTCCCCAACGCCCGATCGCCTGTCCCAACGCAAGGCCTGGCGCAGCAATGTCGGTCCATTCGGCGAAATTGAGTTTATTTTTGCGGGCATAGAAGAACAGAACAATAACACCGGCGATCACTGCACCTGGGATGCCCAGCCCGCCTTTCCGTATGTTCAATGCATCGAGTGGATGGGTGAAATACCAGCTGGCAGTAATCCCTGAAGAGGGCGGCGGAGTGAGAATATGCCACAAGCGCGCTCCAATAATTCCGCCGATCAGCAAGTAGATCATCACGTCCCAAACGATCTCAGGCGGGTAGCCGCGTCGTTTTGCTTCACGAGTGGCGAGGAATGCACCAGCCACTGCACCAAGCATCAGGATGATGCCATAAAAGCGGACTTCAAACTGGCCAATATAGAAACCTTCGGGCATTTTACATCTCCGAAATCATTGTTGAATCTTCGCGTGTGCCTGACTTCGTACATGCCAGATTCTTTGCAGGGCAGTGATATTGGCGAAAACTGCAATAATACCAAGGCCAATATAGAGTTGGTTAAAAACCAGCGCAGGTGCAAGGACAAGATAACGTTCCACCCTTGTAAGCAAACCAACCTTGGCCTGATATCCCAAACCTTCCGCCCGCGCTTTTACGTACGAGACCAGCACCGAACCCGCCGCGGCTCCAAAGACCAGCATTCCGCCCAGGGGCTCACCCTGGCTCAGAAAATGATACAGCAAGCCACCATAAATGATCAACTCAGAATAACGGTCACTGACCGAATCCACGTACGCGCCAAAGTCAGTCGATTCGCCGCGCAGGCGAGCCATCGTTCCGTCGAGCGCGTCAATAGGTGTCATCAACAGGACGAGAATACCACCTGTCCACATATCGCCCAATGCAAGATAGCAGGCACCGACAGAATTGCCGACCAGTCCAAGCATAGTCATCATATTGGGCGTCAGCCCGAGGCGATTAAAAAATCCGCCGAGCGGATCGAGTACCCACTTGAACCATAACCTCAAGTAGTCGGTAAACGTTTTCTTTGGTAGCATATTGATATAAAACTCTCCAATAGACCTATTTGGGATCAGGCAATCAGGCAATCATAACAGCAAAACAGACAGATGTTTTGATGCAATCGGCTGGTGAGCAGCTTGTTTTCTGACCTCCACTGTTAAGCGTTCAACGAGATAACCGATCATACTGCAGACTTTCCGTATCGAACGTGCCTATCACAAACCTGGTTGCTCATCCTCATCCAATGGGCCCAGCAGGACGTCGCGCTCTTTACCGCCACCCAGAGAGGGACCGACAACTCCCATTTCTTCCAGCTTGTCCAGTAAACGCGCGGCACGCGGATAACCGATTCGGAGGCGTCTTTGCAGCAGCGACGCAGAAGCGCGCTGGCTCTGGCGCACAATCGAAATCGCCTTCTCAATTAATCCTTCATCCTCGTTTTCTTCCGGTTCAATGAGCAACTTTTCCCAGGGTGCCGAATCATCCTTCACATTTATTGTTTTCTGCCAGTGTGCAATGAGACGTTCAATTTCCATATCCGTGATCATTACACCCTGTG
>JANMSY010000381.1:0-2869 GCA_031389865.1 Anaerolineales bacterium
AGCGAATCAGGTTGGAAACTTCTGCTGATGATAATACCCATTGGGACAAATAGATAATAAGCAATTGCCACTACCGCTTCAGCGGTTGACAACAACTCCCTGGCAATCAAAAACATGAAGACGCCGCCGATAAGCCAGAACGCACTGGTCAAATAGCGGGAAAAGGAAATATCTTCCCTGCCCATAACACGGTATATCAATGAAACCAAATATTCCAGAACCGGAGGCTCGAGGACGGGTTGTTGATCTTTGGCCGTGACGGCAATCTCCCGACGCCAGGTTTCCACATTGTCATTGTGGGTAAAGTAATATGCACGTGCAAAGATGGCGGAGGTGTACTCGCGGTCAAGAAGATGGCCGGGAGCCCTGATCTCATCCAGCCTGATTAGGGTTGCCAGCAAAAATAGGACAAACAGGCCAAGCGTCAGCCAGCGTGGTTGTTGCTCGAGGAGGCTGGTGTATGGTTTTGACTTTTCTGCGGTGAACATCGTTGAGTCCTTGTTGAACTAATACTGCCAGCCAAATAACCAGTATTTCCCGAACCCATCCACAGAGGCAATCCATGAGTTGGAATCCACCTGCACAGGATCGAGTTGGTGCATCGCCTGCCCATTCCAGCCTGAGCCGCTTGGCATCACAACAGGCGCATCCTGGGCGAGTTTTTCTGAATAACGGGTGGGGGTAATTTCCACGATCTCGTATGCCATGACCTGATGTGTACCAACAGGCGGGTCAATATCCATTGTGAAACGATAAAGCCTGCCCTCATAGACGAGTAATCTGCCGCTGGGCCGTGCCTTGTGAACATCCCCCGATACAATCGGACTGAGGGGATGTTCCTTCCAGGGTCCTGTCAACGAGTCGGCATAATGAAGATAGAGCATGTCATTGCTTGTGACCGAGGAAAACAGCCACCATTGGTTGTTGTAATAAACAATCGAGTTATCCACATAATCGCGCCCTTTCACCAGGGTTTTGACATACGACCATCTAGTGGGGAAATCATCTGACCGGTAGAGGCGGATGGAATTATCTTCAAAACTTTCAGGAATCAGGTAGTAGCCGTCATCCGCTTTGAATACATATGGATAGGAAAGGTGGAAGGGTTCATCAATGACGACCTTTTCATAGTTCCAGGTCCACGTATTGGTGCTGGTTGCAACTGCCAGGTCGCCCTGTTTTGTGTCGTTGTTGTACACCTCGAAGAACAGGTTGTAGGTCTCATCCTCCTTGATCAGGAAGGGATCGGCCACAAATTTGGCAGGCACATCAGTAACATTCTCCGCCCGAAAGAGGGGATTTATCCAACCCTGCAATTCGTTAAAATGAAAGGGATTATTGCTGCGGTAGATGCCAATCGTCCACTGTTCCCGTTGACTCACAAAGGGGATGCCGCGTTTCATCCCCACATAAATGCCGACTACAAGTCCAAGGGATAAACAGATAAATGCCAGTAATGGTGTCTTGATACGAAACCTTTTCATCCGATTCTCGCTTTCACGGCTTCCATGTCACAGTTGCGCTAATTAATCGCAAGACCCTGAAACAAAGCCAGATATTTTTTTGTAACAGTATCTGCCGAATATAGATCCTGAACCGATCGGTGCGCAGCCTGACCCAGGCGGGAAGCTAACACTTTATTGGATAGCATGACGTCCAAAGCCTGTAAAAGTTGCCCCCCATTTCCAGGCTGGATCAGCAATCCGGTTTCCCTGTCGGTGACGATGGTTTTAATGGCCCCCACTGGCGTGGTAATCACCGGCAGTCCACACGCCATGGCCTCGACAATCGATGAAGGAAACGCATCGTTTTCCGTGGGGAAGGCGAAGATGTCGGATGCCTGTAAATACTCGGGCACATTTTGCACTGCCCCCGTAAACAGGACATGCCCATTTAAGGCCGCAGACTTCACATACGCCTGTAATTGTTCCTCGCAATTATGAATATCAAGCCCGCCAGTGCCAGCCAGTATCAACAACACATTTTCGTGCTTGAGTCGAAGTTCGTTCCAAACGTTGAGCAACAGCGGCAAACCTTTATAGGAAACGAGCCGTCCCGTATAGATGACAATGCCTGCCGATTGTGGGAGCCCCAGTTTTTTTCGCAAAAGATTTTTTTGTGCAAGCTCAACAGGCATGAAACGCTTCGTGTCCACGCTGTTTGGGATGGGATAAATCTTATTTGACGGAATCCCGCTCGAGGTCCATTCTGAGGCGATTTCAGGGGAGATGGCAGAAAATGCATCCGCTTTTTTCAACAGAGTGTTGCGAAATCCAATAAACCATCTGAACAGGAATGAGTTATGTGAAATGCCGAACTTTTTCAGTCCGCTTTCGAAAAAATCACCGGACATTTCTCCCTGACTGTCTGCTTTGAGGATCACAGGCTTTCGCAGCAGTTTCCCAACTACTACAGCGGTCAACCCGATGATGCGATAACCCGAAACAAAAATCAAGTCATATTGATTGCGCAACTTAATAAGTGCCGTGAGACTTGAAAAAAGCAAACCCCACTTTTTCAATTGTCCGCTCCCGACGGGAGTAAGCCGGTACACACTTACTTCGCCGTAGCGCTCATGTTTTTTCAGCGCTACATCAGACCTGCGTGTGAGGATAATTACGGAATGCCCGCTGGCAATCAAACCTTCCGCGAGGAGTTGAGCCTGTGTTTCCCCGCCGCCCATCACGGGATAATACGTTTCAGTAAAAATACAAATCTTCATTGGCCGATGTTCAATCGCCGCTTTATTTGTTTGCCCCAAAACCGAATGAAATCGCCCAGCTTGGGATTTCGATACAATTTGCCTTTGACGCCTGTCTGCGGCTTGAACTCGGCAACTCCATGTTTGACTTCGAGAATTGCCTGGATG
>JANMSY010000398.1:0-3236 GCA_031389865.1 Anaerolineales bacterium
GCGCCAGTTGTTCGAGCAGCATGGCGTTGGTCGTGAGACTGACCTCATCAATCGTTGGAATGGATGCAATGCGGCGCACAATTTCGACGACGTGCGGATGCACAAGCGGTTCGCCACCTGTGAGACGGACACGCTTCACGCCACCCCGGGCAGCTGTTTCGACAACCTGAACGATCTCATCCACGGATAGTTGATCGGCGCGCGGTTGCCACTGCAAACCATCCTTCGGCATGCAGTAGACACAACGCAGGTTACAGCGATCCGTAAGGGAGATGCGCAGATAGGTGATGGCACGACCAAAGGGATCAATGAACATGAGCGGTTTCCCAGTTTCGAATTGCAGTAAGGACGCCTTGAGCAATGCGCGCCGGGCGCTCACCAATCCCCATGATCTGTGCCTGCTCGCCACGCGGATCGATCTCAATGACCTTGGTACGAACGTCGACCGACACATCATTGTGTGTGAGTCCGCGAATGATCCCGGAGATCGGCGCATGAAGAGGTGTTGAGTTGATCGAGGCGATCTCCTGTCCCCCGATGACCGTTTCACCTATCTGGCAGAGTGTCATGAATTTCCCCGCCACGGGAGCATAGACATATCTGTCACGGGCAAACCCCTCCATGGCGATGGGTTCCCCTTGCAGCTGCTTTGTCGGGCCGCGCAGGATCACCCTTCCTAAGCTATCACCACGCGCTGTCTCAATGGCAACATGCACATTGTCACCGGCAATGAAATTGGGTCCGAGTCCAATGACCAGGAAAGCAAGTTGGAACTGGCGAATTGGCTTCTTGTGTTTTTGCATGCGCGCATCCACCAGAACATGTGGACGAAGTTTTCTCACCAGCCTTTCGAAATCGCTCACGACTACCGGGATGAACGTGTGGGAAAGCAGGAGTCCACGCAGGTTGATGCTCACCACTCGTTTCGCGATGACGCCTTTCAGGGTTACTTCGCCATCAAAGATGGCATCGGCGAAAGCCATGCGACGGCGGGTCACTGTAGGTCTAGGCGCATCATGCACCACGACACCATAACCCGCCTGGAATAGGCAATGGGCTGCCGCGGAGGCAACATCGTTCGAGCCTCTAACAAGAATCCGTAAGTCCAACTTCTCCGGTTTCATGACAGATAGTTCACCCAGTACGTTCCCACAGCAATGAGGAGAATGGTTCCAAGCGCACGGCGAACACCTGCACCCGAGAATTTGACCGCCCCCATCTGGCTGCCGATGAGCGCGCCGATCAGGCCGACTACAAGCAGGGGAATTCCGAATTCACCCAGCGCGAATGTGCCGTTGGCGACACGACCGGCGAGTCCACTGATCGAGTTGATGGCAATGAATCCACCTGCAGAAGCAGCCGCCTGTTTCGAGTCGCCCCACCGCATCAGGATGATAAGAGGCGAAAGGAAGATGCCGCCGCCAATCCCCAACGTCCCTGAGAGCAGACCAATCACAGCGCCACTGCATATTGCTGCCCATAACGGGATGGCACGCGCTATCCAATTTAGTTTTTCGGTCAGGGTGGGAAGTAAGACCATGCGCACCGCAAGATAGGTTAGCACACCGTATAGCAGTGTCGCATAGATCTGTTCAGAGATCTTGACGGTCGCGCCCAGGAACGCCGCAGGGATGGATGTGATCAGGAAGGGAACAAGCAGATGCAGCCGGAAATGACCTGCGCGTGCATAGCTCGTGAAGGAAACGGAGGACACAAAAATATTCAACACAAGTGCAGTACTTGACATGACATTGGCAGGAATATCAAAGAAGTTCATGGCAAGCAAATAACCCGATGCACCCCCAAAGCCGGCGCTGGAATAGACCACAGCGATAATGAATACCAGTACATAGAGCATGTTATTCAACTGTGTTTGACTGCATCAAGTGTGCAGGCATGCAGACCGGCACTTGATAGTATGAACTTCCTGTACAGGCGCGGCATAGGGTAAGCCCATCCTGTTTGACTTCACGCTCGTTCATGATCTCTTCACCGCACACATCGCAGTTGACGCGCATACCGGGCCGGGAGATGATCGATTCAATGGATGTGGCAAGTTGTACTTCGCTTACGGTTAACATCTCGTCAGCGGGCATGACTTGATAGGCTTGCATTTGTGCGAAGTAATGACGCGGCTCGTTGGGGGCATAAGCATACGCGCGCTGTCGAATATCCAACACTGGCGCAACGCGGACTGCGTACCCTGTTTTTACATCCACAAATACTGCCGCAACTTTTCCGTAATCTTCCACGCGCAGGGTGCGGTGGCCGACCGTGCAGTTTGTCGCGGCGGAAAGTCCGTCTGCAAAACAGCCGTCAGTTTCTGTGATGATGAGTAGACGTTTGCCAGTGGGAGGCTCATTGAAACGAAGAGCAGATAACCCTGCCAGTCCCAGCCGCACACCGAGGATCTGACGCGGGCAGAGATGGCTGTGGTCGCGGGCGGATTTTTCGAGAAGAGGTTGGATGTTCATGTTGGACTCCAAAATAAAAAGGCTGTCTCTTGGAGAGGAGACAGCCTCGTGGAAAACATGAGCCTGGTCTCCTTTCCAAATGCAGGGGGCAAAAGCGTTTCCACTTTCACCTGGACGATCACGTGTACCGCGACACGCTTCGCGATGTCGCATTGGGCGAGATAAATCTCGCGGTACGTTGATCGTCTGTCCTGTCGCCATGCCATTCAGTTTAGGCAGACAGGCTTCGGAGGTAAGTATTCGGTTGTTTTTTATTCGGTCTTGTTATTATCTTCGTTGTTTAATCCTGCTTTGAATGAGCGAATTCCAGATCCGAGTTCGCCCGCGATCTTGCCGATTCGCCCCACACCGAAGAGCAGAATAACAATGACGAGGATAGCAATCAATTCAGTTTGTCCCAAATGAAACATGGTTACTCCTTGAATCATGTTGCGTATTCCGTATTGCGTGCCGTGAAAATTTACGGAATACACAATACGGAATACGCTTTACGTTTTACGCCTTTTCAACCTTCACTTGCGTATCATAGAACACAGCCGAGCCGCCGACGGGGTCGAACAAGCCCGTGTTGGTAATAGTCGGGTCGGTGCGCATGGCCGCGTTGGCATGGATGCCTTCGTAGCGGCGCGCGTCGCCGAGAATGGTCGTGCCGTCAATTGTGATGTCCATCGCGCCGTACGCCCAGTGACCGAAGCCGAGGGCAAAGGAAATCACGCCTGGGCGCATCCCTTCCACGACTTTAAGTTTTCCAGCAATGTCGCG
>JANMSY010000459.1:0-6070 GCA_031389865.1 Anaerolineales bacterium
GGGGCTAGGGGTGAGGGAGAGTCACGCGCTCTCACGTTCGCGGCTCTCAAGCAGTTAGCCGAAACGTTATCACAACAGCAACACAATTGGACGACGGAGGCGTTGTGGCGGGCGTATGCTCAGTTGGAGCGTGACCGCGTGCGCGGGGCGGGGACAAAAAGAGTGTTGACGGATCTGGTTTCGCTGGTGCGTCATGCGGTGCAGTTGGACGATGAACTGGTGCCGTATCCCGAACGCGTGCAGAGACGCTATGCGGATTGGCTCGCTTCACAACAAAGCGAGGGACGGGCGTTCACGTCCGAACAACGCTGGTGGCTGGATCAGGTGGCGACGCATATCGGAGTCAATCTGGAAATCCATGCCGAGGATTTCAATTACGGTGAGTTCTTCAATCGCGGCGGACAGGTTGGGGCGATGCGCGTTTTTGGCGTGAAGTTTAATGTGTTGTTGGGCGATTTTAATCAGGCGTTGAGCGTGTAGAGTATATTGGTAAATGGTAATTGGTAATTTGGCTGATGGTTGGGAACGCAAACGACTTGGTGATATTACAAGAGTTCTCAGAGGCGCTTCGCCGCGACCAAAGGGAGATCCGAAATATTATGGCGGAACGATTCCGTGGATTAAGATTTCTGACATAACAAGTGAAGAAGGAAAGTATCTGACAAAAACAGTTGATACTGTTACTCCAGAAGGAGTCAAGAAAAGTCGATTTTTGTCGAGAGGGTCTTTAATTCTTTCAATTTGTGCAACCGTCTGCGTGCCAAAAATACTTTCTGTAGATGGTTGTATCCATGATGGCTTTGTATATTTCCCTGATTTGCCCAAAGATGTAGATAAAAACTTTTTATATTACTATTTTCAGTCTATTCGCACAGCGGTGATTCAAGAAAACCGACAAGGCCTGACTCAAGTTAATTTGAACACTGGCATTGTAAGTAATTTCCAGATTCCTCTTCCTCCACTCCCTGAACAAGAACGCATCATAAACCGAATCGAAGAAATACTCAGCGATTTGGATGCGGGTGTGACGGTGCTGGAGCGAGTCCGCGTGGGGTTGAAACGCTACAAGGCGTCTGTGCTCAAGGCGGCGGTTGAAGGAAAGTTATTAGGGAGTAGGAAAATAGAGCATGGTGAGTTGCCAGAAGGTTGGCGATTGGCGAAGGTTGAAGAATTAGCCAAAGTTGGAACGGGTGCAACTCCATTACGGAGTGAACCAAAATACTGGAATGGCGGCAGTATTCCCTGGATAACCAGTGGTGCATTAAATGAATTGGCTGTTTATGAGGCAAAAGAATTTATTACCGAACTTGCAGTAAAAGAAACAAATGCAAAAGTATTTTCAGCGGGGGCATTGTTAGTTGCTATGTATGGAGAAGGTAAAACTCGTGGCAAAGTCTCCGAGTTAATGATGGATGCTGCAACCAATCAAGCATGTGCGGCTCTTGTTTTTACAGGAGAAATGGTTGAGCACAAACCTTACGTGAAATTATTTTTTGAGAAGAATTACGAAGATATTCGACTCTTATCATCTGGCGGAGTTCAGCCAAATCTGAACCTTTCAATTATCAAAAACACACGTATTCCCCTTCCCCCGTTGGATGAACAGCGGCGGATCGTGGCTGAGGTCGAGCGGCGGCTGTCGGTGGTTGGGGAGGTCGAGTCCGCGGTGGAGGTGAGTCTGGTCCGCGCGGGGAGGCTGAGGCAGTCTGTGCTGAGGTCCGCTTTTGAGGGGAGGTTGTAGGTGATTTTCGACTCCCCACGAATGCAAGTACTATTGAAGGCTTATGAAAATGAACCTGATTTCATGGTGCCTGAAATAGTATTCCTAGCGAGAACAGATAAACTTGAAAATGAACGTACTTATTTTGAGGAGCTACTTGGAAAGGCTCCAGCAATTAAGCACAAGGACTGGCTAGGTCGATTATTTAGTGAAGACCACGAACAATTTCGAAGTGTTTGGTTTGAAATAATGCTGTATGGTTGGCTCATGAAAATTGGATCGATTGAGGTTGAGCCGATTATTGAGGGAAATTATCCAGATTATTCTGTGCAATTGAATGGTCAATGGGTGATTGTGGAAGCTCGAGCAATTCTTGAGACAGCCGAAGAAAGGGAGGAAATGAGGTTTGAGGCCGGTATTTTCTGGGCATTGAAAAAAATAGAGAAACCATATTTGGTCGAAGTAGCTGGCACCAGATCGTCCTCCAAACTGCCAGATTGGATTAATTTTCAAATGCAGGTTTCTCGTTGGCTTGATACAAAACCAAACGATGTGTTCGAGTATAACGATGGATCAAATATCATCGTATTGAAAACATCTCAAACGCAATCGCAAAATAGAAAAACAGTGAGTGCATTTATTAGCCCAGGCTTCGGTCGGAGAATCACCTCAGAGCCAATTAAAAGACCTCTTCGAGAAAAGGCTCATCAACACTCTGCATTAAGAAAAGCTGGTTATGCCTACGTCATTGCTCTATATTTAGAGTCGTGGTTTCTTTCAGCTGAAGAGGTGGCGAAGGCGTGGCTGGGTGAGGAAGTTTGGACGGTAAATTTCGAGAAGAAAGAAGTGGTTGAAACTTCAAGTGACAAATCTGGAATACACTTTGCAGGTTTACAGATCCGCCATACTACAGTAAGTGGGACTCTGGTCTTCAGAAACGATTGGTCATCAGCTGAAAAATGTTCTTATCTCCGAGCGTGGTACGTAGAAAACCCTTTTGCAAAAGTGCCTTTAGATTCAGCGCTCTTCCCAGTTGAAGCAAGGTATGTTGTTACCGATAAATCAGGCAAAGGATTTAGAATGGCATGGGTGAAGTCTTGATCATTGAGTGGGCTATCCCAATCCGCGCGGGGAGGCTGGGGCAGTCCGTGTTTGAGGGGGGGTTGTGAGATGGTCGCAGGTTTGAAGGTTGGAATGTTAGTCCGCGGTGGAGGTGGGTCTGGTCCACGCGGCGAACGAAGTGAGACTGAGGCACGTGTCCTCTTTAGAGGGGTCTGTGTTGAGGTCCGCTTTTGAGGGGAGGTTGTGATAAAATCGTATTACGTTTTCAGATCGATAAGGAGATGTAAAAATGGAAGCCTTGACCACGATTTCAACAAAATATCAGATTATGATTCCGCGTGAAGTTCGGGAACATTTCAACCTAAAGCCTGGGCAAAAAGTAATGTTTATCCCCTACAAAAATACGATCCGACTGGTGATCGTCCCTCCCATTGAAAAAGCCCTGGGTATTTTCAAGGATATTAATACTGACAATATCCGTGAAGAAGTGGATGAGGAACGCTAATGAATGTTGTCGATTCTTCAGGCTGGATCGAGTATTTTGCGCAGGGCGAAAATACCAATTTTTTTGTTGCACCCATCCAGGATATTGAACGCCTGCTTGTCCCCACCATTTGTATTTATGAAGTATTCAAACGCCTTTTGGCTGAACGGGATGAAGATTCCGCTTTGCTGGCTGTGGGAATTATGTCGCACGGACGTGAAGTGGAATTGGATCGCAACCTTGCGCTTGAAGCTGCCCAAATTTCCCGTGAACTGAAACTTGCCATGGCAGACAGCGTCATTCTTGCCACTGCCCGCACTTACAATGCCACTCTTTGGACTCAGGATGAACACTTCAAGGGTTTGTCCGATGTTCAATACATCGAGAAGAAAAGATAAATGTCCACTCAATCCTCCACCATCGTTCAACGTCTCTGGAATTACTGCAATGTCCTGCGCGACGACGGCATGTCCTATGGCGACTACGTCGAGCAGCTCACCTACCTGTTATTCCTCAAAATGGATCAGGAAGGCAGCGCCATGCTCGGGCTGCCCAGTTCCATTCCAGAACAATTCAACTGGGCGAGTCTTCAGCGCCTGGATGGTGATGACTTGGAAAGCCACTACCGCGCTACACTCACGGGGTTGGGCCAGGGCGCGGGCTTGATCCCGGTCATCTTCCGTAAGTCGCAGAACAAAATTCAGGATCCTGCCAAACTACGCCGCCTGATAGAACTAATCGACAGCGAAACCTGGATCGGTCTGGATATTGATGTCAAGGGCGAGATCTACGAAGGTCTGCTCGAAAAGAACGCCCAGGATACCAAGAGCGGCGCGGGTCAATACTTTACGCCGCGTCCGCTGATCAAGGCCATGGTGGATGTCATGCGTCCCCAGCCTGGTCAGACCATCTGCGATCCCGCGGCGGGAACAGGCGGCTTCCTGCTTGCCGCGCATGATTACATCGCCAGTCACAACACGCTCGACCGTGACCAGTGGGGCTACCTGCGACATCAGGCATTGCATGGCTGGGAAATCGTGGACAACACAGCGCGACTGTGCGTGATGAATCTCTATCTGCACGGTATTGGCACCAATGGCGACGGATCGGAAACCGGGCGCAGTCCCATTCATGTGGCAGACAGTCTCGCTTCCCATCCCGGCGAGTACTTTGATATGGTGCTTACTAATCCGCCCTTTGGTAAGAAGTCCAGTGTCACCTTTGTGACAGATGAAGGTGAGATTAAGCGCGAGTCTCAGAACATTGTCCGCCAGGACTTCTGGACGTCCACCAGCAACAAGCAACTCAACTTCGTCCAGCATATTAAGAACATCCTTAACATGAACGGCAAGGCTGCGGTCGTTGTCCCTGATAATGTACTCTTTGAGGGCGGCGCGGGGGAGGTGGTACGCCGCAAACTTCTCCATGAATGTGATGTACACACACTTTTGCGATTGCCAACAGGCATATTCTACGCCCAGGGTGTCAAAGCCAACGTCCTTTTCTTTGACCGTAAGCCTGCCTCCGAAACCCCATGGACTAGGCAACTCTGGATCTATGATCTGCGCACCAACATGGACTTTACCCTCAAGACAAATCCGCTGGCACGCGTGAACCTTGACGAATTTGTGGAATGTTTCCACGCCGATAACCGCTTCGAACGTGCTCCAACCCTTCGGTCGAACTCAGGGCAAGCCTGGTCGCCGTCAAATGATGCGGAAGCAGGCCGTTGGCGGGCATTTACGTACGAAGAACTCCTCGCCCGTGATAAGGTCAACCTCGATATCTTTTGGCTCAGGGATGAATCCCTGGAAGACTCCGCCAATTTGCCGAATCCTGATGTTTTAGCCGTGGAGATCGCTGAAGATTTGCGGTCTGCGCTGGCGCAGTTTGAGGGCATCGCAGAGGAGTTGGGGCAAGACGAATAGCGAAAGCTGAGCTTGAGAACTCCGACAGCCTCATAAATCCTCGTCTGAAATGCACAGGACATTCTCCCGGATTTTGAAGTATGGTAAACTCTGAGAGACTTCCCCGCTGATGGCGGGACACGGCATTCAGGAGAACACGTATGACCAAAAATCGCGCTGAACTGATGGTGGAACGCCTGCGCAATATGCAGGCTGCCGCGCCCGATATCGAAGCTTCTGCGGTCGTTTCTGTAGATGGATTGATCATGGCTTCTGCCCTGCAACAGGGCGTGGAAGAGGACCGCGTTTCAGCGATGTCGGCTGCGATGTTGAGCCTGGGGGAACGCATCTCCAACGAACTCGGCCGCAAAGGGCTGGAGCAGGTGTATATCAAGGGTAGTAAAGGGTCCATCGTGCTGACCTCGATCGGAGAGGAAGCTGTTCTAACTGCCCTGGCGCGCCAGAATGCGAAGCTGGGTATGATCTTTCTCGAAATGCGCCGTGCCGCGGAAGATATTTTTAAGCTGGTTGGATGATAAAAAAGAACCAGCAGCCATTCAATAAGTACGCAATCCCCGATGGGGAGGGCTTCACCGCCCTCCCCATCTTCTTTTGTTATTTAAACATTGCGCAACGCCGCGCTTCGACTGCACTCCTCAACGAGCATTCGTCGCTCCGCTCAGCGCGAAGAAATATGAGGTAAACCATGACGACAAAATATTTATTCTATACAGGCGGTGTTGTTTCATCTGTGGGAAAGGGGGTGACCGCCGCGGCGACGGGGCTGTTGCTCAAGGAGCGCGGTTTCAAAGTCGCTGTGCAAAAACTGGACCCATACATCAATGTGGATCCCGGGACGATGAGCCCGTACCAGCATGGAGAGGTATATGTGCTGGA
>JANMSY010000496.1:0-6291 GCA_031389865.1 Anaerolineales bacterium
ATTGTGTGGGCTTGCCCAATAGTTTCACCACGGAGAACACAGAGAAAACCTTTTAAATTCTCCGTGAACTCTGTGTTCTCCCCCGGCACCACCCCACCGGGGCGGTGTGTGGTGAGAAGAAATATGCCTATTCTTTGAGCCACTCGCGGGTGTGATGCATTAGACATTATCGGAAATAGTGTACCTACACCGTCCCGAAGGTTATTTTTCGGCTAGGATGGGTGTGGAACACCAACCTTCAGGAGGTTTTTCCTTATTACCGATAAAGCCTATTGTTTAAGGCAGGCATGATCTGATATCAAGCAGAACGCGGTAATCCTTACTGAAATCCTTTTCGCTTCGATAGCCGTCGGTTCTGTCAACCGTCTGGGCACACGGGTGGGCTAGAGCTTCCTGATATTGTGGAGTCAACTGTTCCCAATAACCAATGTCATGATAAATATATGAAAAACCGGCCTGGCGGAGCGCATATGGATCGGGGGCAACCAACAACTGATCCCATTCCTTTCGGGTCTGCCCCCAGGTAGTGGATGAAAAGGAATAACGCCCAAGGACTGTAACGCCTCTCACAGGGTCGGGGTCAAAGACAAGAGCGCCCGGTTCGAAGCGGTTCCAGTTGTTCGCCAGCATTTTTACATCCATATCGTTGATAAAAAACGTGTAGGCTGGTTTTGCAGCAGCAGTCAGTGAAATGCCAAAATGAATGACCCCACCCAGGATTGCAGCCACGCCAAGCGCAGCCAATCCGATTCGAAAAAATTGTTTCTTATTTTGACTCCAAACCCAGAGAAGCGGAACGAAACCTAATTTACATACATTTATGAAGCCTTCAAGGATGCGCGTTGTGGAACTGATGCCTGCCGAGCCGGTGTATACAACAAACATTGCCCCGAGGCTCACCAAACCGCTCATCCAAAACATCGCCTGGTACCAATTCCCGCGTTTAATGGCTCTCCATCCCATCCATGCTACGAATGGGAGAACGATCAATATCGGACCCATCTCAAGCGTCGCTACCAGCAAATGTGCCGGATTGGATAGGACCAGTCTTCCCAGGTGTATGGATATGACCTCAGGGATCCACACGACTGTAAATTCATTCGAATAGAAGGACTCTGTTGCCTGCCCGGAGTACCTCCCAACGTAGGAACGGGCGATTTCTGTGAACATGCCTCCCTGCAGAAGCGCAATGATCCCGGCTGTGAACAGGATCCCAATCCATGGCAACATACTGGCGGGCAGTTTCAAAGATCTTTCCTGAAAAAGTCGTACCACGACAACTCCAAGAAAACCAAGATAGATCAATCCGAACGTCACTTCATTTGCCAGAGCCAGCGCAGAAATTGTAATGACCAAAAGGATGCTTCCGGCAATGTTTCTTCTTCGATCGGCTGTCAATAAGAGGAGCAACAATATCAGGACGGCTGTCATCCCTATTCCGTTGTATGTCATTGTAAAGGGATGGCTGATTCCATCCGCGAAAACGAATGGAAACGGGAATGGACCATCTCCTTCAATGGCCCAGGAGCTGGTGATCGCCTGTTGTAAAGAATTAGCACTTACGGCGCCAGAGCCGATTAATTGAACGCTTTCAGAAACGCTGCGTACCAGTGAGCCAGGCAGAAGTAACAAGAGCCAGCGTACCCCCGTAGCAAATGCCAGGAAAATGGCTGTCAACCAGCCAACAAGCGTCCGCTTTGTAATGCGATACGCCCATAGGTACCCAAGCAGAAGTGTGGATGCAAGGATGATGGAGCGGGCAAGATCCAACGCGGTCCACGGGAACACATTACCCAGGCGCATGATCTGCGCTGCAGACAGCAACAGAAAATAATGGTATCCAAAATGGATCTCAGGGTTTAGCACAAAGTTTGGCGGAACATTCCCCGCCGCCAATAGTGAAACAAGTGGAATCGTCTGGAATTCATCGAAGATCGCCAGGCCCTGTCCCACCTTTGTAAAAATGTACACCAGGATCCCCAGGCATATCAAATAGGGCAGAGCCGCCTTGAATTCTCGAAGGAGGGTTCCCACGTCGAGCGGCAGGGATAATGCCATGCCAGTAACAAGAAGAAATAAAGGGCCAAGCCAGAATGCGTAGGACGCCGGAATGACCTGTGCCAGCAGATTCGTGAGCCAGGTGGCTGTAATCACGCCAAAGGCAAACCCCACCAACACACGTTCGTGACGATGCAACACAAACGTACGTCTCACCAACAGCCAGCCGCCTACTGCCCAACCCAAAAATAGCAGGAATAAGTACAGTGTACTTCCTTCAGCATATTCCATATTCAGGACTCCATATTTCAGGTGGGTTTATTGACGGGCTGAGTGATTTTGAAGCTGGCATATGTATGGACGCGCCGCTGCAGGTGGCGCTCAGGGATATCCTACTCAAACTGCCTGATGCCGCCAAGATTGGCGGATGCCACCATTTCACGGATGCTCCTGTGCAACACTGGGTGGATGAGACCGGGTGCAATATCCATCATTGGCAGCAGCACAAATCCACGTTCGTGCAGACGCGGGTGAGGAAGGGTCAGAGCGGGTGTATTCAGGATCATCTCATCGTAAAAGAGGATATCCATATCGATCAAGCGCGGACCGTTTTGAAAGGATGCCTTGCGTCCCAGCGCAATTTCAAGACGTTTGATATGTTTGAGCAACGGCTCAGGTTCGAGATAGGTCTGTACTTTCAGAGCCTGGTTGAGAAACTTCGGTTGATCCTGATAGCCCCAGGGCGGTGTTTCATAAATATGTGACTTCGCCTTGACATCCATCTGCGGAGGCAGTGATGCAGCTGCCTCCTTTAAATTTGCAAGGCGGTTATCAAGGTTTGAGCCCAGCGCGAGATAAACAATATGCGTATCCATAATCATCCAGGGACAACGTGATCATCATAATGGGAGACCACATCTGAAGCGAGCCAGCTTTCGATATCCCTGTTCAAAAATGCATCATCAGGCAGGTCGGCAACCAGATCGATCAACGCCATACGCACGGTCTCATAATGTTGGAACAGATCGTCATCAGACCACGGCGAGTACTTTTTCGTTAACTCAAGGTTGAATTCATCTGTGTTCGGGTCGGTCCATGTGAAACTCGGAGAGTCGGTAATGCCCAGGGTAATTCGCGCCGCCTCCTCCCACCAGCCGATGATATGCGCGAGCATGTCATGCAGGTTCCCAAATCCCTGCTTCGATAAAAACTCTGTCTGCTGTCTGGCATCAAGCCGCTGGAAGTTTTCGACATACTCCGCCCACTCATTTTCCAGGATATCGATCACAAGGAAGCGACTGAGTGCCACCAGATGCTCGCGGGCGTGATGAAAGACGATGCCGTTAAGCCAGGATTTGACGCGGCGATTCTCGAACACCGCCTCATTCATGGACCTTAGGTCTGCTTCCATTTTCTGGCGTGTTTCCTCAAAGTGAGTTAAGAACTCTTCATTATCCCAGGTCTTGTACTTCGCAACCGCATCGGCATTGAACGCAGCAAAATCATATTTCCTGCGCTCGAATTCGCGTTCCTCCGCAATTGCACTGATGATGCCCATGCCTTCCTCCCACCAGGCAAGGATATGTGCCAGCATATCGCGGAATGACTCAAAGCCCATATCTTTCACGCGCCTGACTTGTTCCTCCAGAGGCAGGCGGTTAAATCGTGCCACATAGGTCCCCCACTCAAATTCCATGTAATCCAGCGCGCGCTGTTTAGCGATCGGCATTGAAAATCTCCCTGAACTCGTAAATGAGTGAGTGCTATACTTTATAAATCTATTTTACCCGTTTACTGATTCACAAGTAAGGAGCTTTCCGATGGATACATTTATGGAGCTTGCCATTCAGGAAGCAAAAGCTGCCCTGGCAGATGGGGATTACCCGTATGGCTCTGTGCTGATGCGCCGGGATGAGATCCTTGGTGTGGGAAGAAACCACGTGAACACGCACAACGACCCAACCAGCCATGCCGAAATCGAAGTCCTGCGGTCAGCAGGTCTGCAGGAGACCTATGCGGATACCGTTATGTATGCCAGTGCCTTCCCCTGCCTGATGTGCGCCGGCCCAATTGTGATGCTGGGAGTTCCCAGGATTATCGTGGGCGCAAGCTGGGAGGGTTATGAGGCCTCGCGTGCATTTCTGGAAGCGCATGGGGTGGAGATAGAGCTCCTGGAATTGGAAGAATGCAGGAACCTGCTTGGATGAACATCAAATACGCCATAAGAATCATTGATTATCGGCCAGAGCATCAGCCATCCATTCGCAGGATTCTGCAGAAAATCGGTTGGGCGGAGCAGTATATCTTTGCGGCAGAACAGAACATGCACCATCTTTCACGCGATAACAAAAACCATGGTGTCTATATTGCGATCTCCGGTAGAGCGGTTGTCGGCTTCCTCTACGTTCAATATTATGGGTGGAATCAGCTCTGCCAAATCCAGGGTCTGGCAGTGGACGTGGATATGCAACGGCAGGGCATTGCTTCCACACTTGTTGCCCGCGCCGAAGAGTTTGCGAGATCTAAAAAGGCACGCGGCGTGTACGTTGATACTCCCGCCACGAACAGCGCTGGACGAAAATTCTACGAAGCCAGTGGCTATCAGCTTGGGTACATCATGCCCCGTTATTACGAAACTGGACTGGATGGGGTTACGTACCAAAAGTTTTTGGACGAGGTGTAGTTAGTATGATGGGTTCCTTCAAGCCCAGCCGTGCGGACCTGCTTGCCGCAAAAGACAGGACGATTCGGGATGTGATCGCTCCTGGTTTACGCGTGTTGTTCTGTGGCATCAACCCTGGGCTGTACTCGGGCGCAACGGGTCATCATTTTGCCCGCCCGGGCAATCGCTTTTGGCCCACGTTGTATCAAGCCGGGTTCACGCGGCGCCTGCTCGCTCCATCTGAAGAAAGAGAGCTATTGATTCTCGGTTATGGTATTACGAATTTAGTCCCGCGTACGACTGCCACGGCAGATGAACTATCCCCTGATGAACTGCTGGCAGGCCGAAAACGCCTGGAAGGCAAGGTCAAACGCTATCAACCGCGCGTTGTGGCGGTGCTGGGCATTGGTGCCTACCGAATGGCTTTTCAGCAGCCAAAGGCTGCTCTCGGACTGCAAACCTCATCCATCGCAAACGCCGCGCTATGGGTCTTACCCAATCCCAGCGGACTGAATGCTCATTATCAATTAGCCGATTTAGTGGAACACTTTCGAATATTGCTTGATACTGCATAAGGGAATATTTATGGTTAATCAGAACGAATCCTCCAATTTTGAAGACCACTTTTCCAGACAATCCCAAACCTACGTACAATACCGACCGCAGTACCCGGAAGAAATATATGGCTATCTGACCTCCCTTGCGCCCGGAAAATCCCTGGCATGGGACTGTGGCACCGGAAACGGTCAGGCCGCACTTGGGCTGGCAAAACACTTTGATAAAGTCTTTGCCACTGATGCAAGTGCCGAACAAATTTCGCGCGCCTATCCACATCCCAAAGTGGATTATCACGTGGAGCCGGCAGAGCATGTGTCGCTCAACGATTTCACAGTGGACCTGGTCACGGTCGCTGTTGCCATTCACTGGTTTAACTTTGACGAGTTTTATCGTGAGGTAAAGCGTGTTCTCAAGCCCAACGGCATTCTCGCCGCCTGGACCTACAGCCTGACAGAAATTTCCCCCGAGATCGATGCATTGATCCAGCACTACTATCACAATATATTGGATGGATATTGGCCTGAACGTATTCGTTATCTGGAGGAACGCTATCGAACCATTCCGTTTCCCTTTGAAGAGATCACTCCCCCATCATTTATTATGAAAGTGGATTGGACTTTAAATCAATATGCGGGCTTCCTGAATAGCTGGTCTGCCACGCAACGATATAAGGAACAAAGCGGGCATCATCCCCTTGAAATCATCTGGGATAAACTGACAGCAGCCTGGGGCAATGAAAACGAACCTCGCTCGATCCGCTGGCCTTTACATTTTCGGATCGGACAAAACTAATTCAGCTTCGACCGGCTCTGTTGCCATATTTACAGCCCAGCCTTCTTCAATAACCTCCGCGGCATCGATGATCTCCGGTTCCGCATAGATTCCTGTGCGCGGTCCCAGTTCACGGAAGACAAGATTGGCGGCTGCGATGGCAAACAAATAGGATGGGATGGGCTGCGGCATTTTGAATAGGATGGGATGGGCTGCGGCATTTTGAAGAGGAACGTCCCGTTTCCTTCCGAAGCCTCAACCTGCTCCGCTGCCATGACCGCCGTCAACTCCTTGGGCACTTC
>JANMSY010000551.1:0-7413 GCA_031389865.1 Anaerolineales bacterium
CATCCACGAAGGCATGCCAAAGCAATGCCACCCAGACCCAGGCAATGATGGGCAACAGCATCATTCCCAGAAAGCTGCTTACATACGCGATGGTAAGCATTGATATTCTCCTTATGATGGCATCGAACGTATGCGACGCGTACGTTCAATCAAGGGTCGCTTGGCGACAATAGTGATCCTGCTACTGCCTTCAGGCGTAAAAACATTGATGGCCTCCCAGCCTTCCGCGCCCCAATCATCAAGCGTAGTTTGAATAAGCTCGTCTTTTGTTCCAAAAACACCACCAATTGTTTGAACACGATATTCCCATACCTTTATTTCTTCTGTCATTTCGCCCTCCTACAATTTTGAGATGAGCAGATTTCTTTTAAAGCTGCGAATGCTCACGTAAATTAGAAAAGCATCGATCATCCAAATTAATGTTCCGATTAACATGACCGTCCCTGCACCGAGGAAAAGGATGCCCGTAACCTGACCGATTACCAATGCCAGTACCAGGACAACAAGTGACCCGGTGAGTTGATATGCTTCCATGAATGTTTTCACGCGCGATGAAATTATTACCGTTGCTGAGACTCCGAGTAAGGCAAATGCAGGAGTCAGCCAGAACATCATGGGCCACCACATGGGCAGCGGGAACCAGATCCGTCCGAACAAGCTGTAGCTTGCCACGTTGACGACGATAATGTACACGATGTACGTCAGCCATGATAGTGAGATCGCGGGGATCACTGCCGCCAACACTTTTCCAAGGAAGAGTTCCATATCGGTTGTGGGGGCGTACAGCAATGCTTCCATTGTTTTGCGTTCGCGTTCTCCAACGAACGAATCTGCACCGACGACCGATGAGAACATGAGTGGCATGATAAGGAATAATGGCGCCAGCATAAATGACGTCATGTATAATACGAACATTTGTTCTAAATTTAATCCACTAAATAGTATTCTTACTGTCTCAGGAAGGTTCTTGAGCAGCGACTCGATGTCTCCAAGTTCGCGTTGCACATCTTCCACGGGTATAAAGCGTGGCACCAATGTAAAAAGCAACGGCATAATGATGGCAAATATAAGCGGGATCGCGATGGCGGGTCCCCAGGCTACTTTATTTTGGGCCACCTCTTTTAGATCCTTGCGGGCAATAGCCCAGATGGAACGCCAGTTCATGCTTCACCTGCCTGTAATGCAAAATAGATATCTTCCAATGTATAGTCACGCGGGTTGACGCGCAGGATGGATTCGCCTTCCTGTACAAGATAACGGATCACTTCGGGGATCACAGCCTCGCTATCGACCTGTATGGAAACTGCGTCGTTCTTCGCGCCATCCAATATCTGAATCACGCCTGGATGAGACTTGAGTGTTTCCATCGTTTTTTCTGCGGGTTTCACGTGAAACATAACATCCGCCCAGGTAACAGGCCACAGTTTTTTCGATAGCTCATCCAGGCTGCCAAGTGCGAGGATTCGGCCATGATTGATAATGGCCACACGGTCACATAGCCGTTGTGCTTCCAATAGGTTGTGTGATGCCAAAACAACAGTCTGTCCATTTGTGTGACTCAAACTGGCGATGAGATCATTCACCTGTTGCGCGGCTTCCGGGTCAAGCCCGGAGGTAGGCTCATCCAGAAACAACAATGGAGGTTTATGAAGGAGTGCGCGTGCAAGGGCAAGGCGTTGTTTCATGCCTTTGCTATACGTTTCCACTTTGTCACGGGCGCGGGATGTCAGTTCAAAGAAATCAAGCATCTCTGCGACGCGATCTTTGAGATGCGATGGAGGAATTTCGTGCAGTGTTCCAAAGAATTCCAGATTCTCGGATGCCGTCAGGCGCTCATACAGTGAGGGCGTTTCAGTAAGTACACCCGTTTTGCGACGGATCAGTTGGCCTTGTGTGACAGGGTCAAATCCAAACACGTGCGCGGTTCCGCCGGATGGCGGCAATATGCCGTTCAGCAGGCGGACCGTGGTGGTTTTGCCCGCACCATTTGGACCCAACAAGCCAAAGACTTCACTGGGTTCGACTGCAAAGGTCATGCCATCCACGGCTTTATTGTCGCCAAAGCGGCGTTGCAGGTTGTTAACTTCGATAATTGGGGTCATGCTGTCTCTTTTGTTTCACGTGAAACGGAGCAGGACATGCCTGCTCCGTTGTTGACTACGAGCTGGTTTCCCTCTGATAAAGCACATACGAATAAACAAGCGTGATCAGCGTGGAACCCATGATCGGCACAAAGAGGAACCAGAACGCCGTGGTCCCGCCGAAGAGTGCACCGACCATAGCGAGTACACCCGAGATCATGAACAGTACGGAACCGAGACGGTGCGTCTCATCCCAAACCCTATCGCCGGAAAGAGTCCACGGGGTGCGGATGCCGATAAAAAAGTTGCGTTTTGCCCTGCGGAGCATATAGCCGATGAAGAAGAACAGGATTCCCATGGCAGGCAGCATGGTTCTGCTCATGCCGAAGTCTGTGTAACCCAGGTTCCAGCGCAGGGACAGGATATGGACATAGATCATGAACGCGACGATCAGCGTAATGAACAGGTTGAAAACGCCTCGGAATTGGGCGATGTTTGCCTTGAGTGGGTCAATATTCGGGATAATGATGAAGAGCAGCCACATTCCGAGCGTCATCAACGGCAGCATAAACACACCCCAGACCTTGCTCATATATCCATCCACCTGATCGTTGACGTTCCAGTGGGACGCCATCGGGTCAGGCAGCTGGTTCCAGAGTGCAACGCCTGTAATTGTAGCGGCGAGGATCATCAGTAAAACGACAATGGTTGTAGTACGGGTATTCATTCATTCTCCTTGTTATTCCTGCGAGTTCTGACTCGCAAGTGTGAAGTTATTCTTTTTGTTCCCTGGGTATATTGTTCTGTGCCAGCGAAACCATGCCACTCATGGCACCGAGGTTCATTGTGTCAACCGCTGAACTTGGGACAATCACCAGCGCACCTTTTTCCTTCAGGCCTTCAAAGAGCATGTTCATGGCTCGCAGGTGCAAGGCGGTTGGATTATTGATGTACGCCTGTGAAGCCTCCGAGAACGAAGCAGCGATCTGCTTTTCAGATTCACCGAGTATGACTCGCGCCTGGCGCTCACGTTCAGCCTGCGCCTGACGGGACATGGCATCCTCCAGGTTCTGTGGGATGACAATGTCGCGGATTTCCACCGAGTTGACTGTCACACCCCAGGGCGTTGTGCGTTCATCGATGATGTGCTGAAGCTCGTCGTCAATGGCAGAGCGTCCGATAAGGATATCTGCCAGCATCATGCGGCCAATAATGTCACGCAGTGCAGTTTGGGCTGCCCAGGCAAGTGCAGACTGGTAATCCTTGACCTCGAGCGCAGCCTTTTCCGCGTCCCAGACGACCCAGAACAGAACTGCATCCACATCGACAGGAACGGTGTCCTTCGTCAGCGTTTTCTCAGCTGCGAACGGTGTAACCATCACACGGTGATCGATCCAGCATGGGATCGAGTCGATGATCGGGATGATCCAAAACACGCCAGGTCCCCGCAATGCGAGAAATCTGCCCAGTCGTAACACGACAGCCTTTTCCCACTGCGACGCGACTTTCAGGGCGTACAAAATGTACGTGCCAACCAATGTCAGCGCAGCAACATATGCGCCAATCCATGCATCTGGAACCCGGCCGTCCATTAACAGCGCGCCCACGACAGCAATGACCAGCAGAATTGCAAACAATGTCGCCGCGACACTGGAAATGTGCAGATCAGCTTTGGGTTTTTTGCTTTGAACGATATTTTTAATAAAATTTGCATCCATTTTGGTATTCTCCTTTGTTATTCACGATCGGACTCGTCCGATTCTTTCCAGGTTGTAAGCTGGTCCTGAAGCATCTGGCTGATCTCAATCTTTGAGAAATCCAGGCGCGTCGCTTCGCTGATGAATTTTTTTGTCAGCGCTTCGAGTGATTCTCTTCGCAGCCGTTCACTTACTTTCGGCGGCGGGATCTCAGTGATGTAGGTGCCGCGTCCTTGTTGGGTTGATATAATTCTTGTCTCATCCAGCAGGCGATAGGCCCGCGCCACTGTATTAAAGTTGACTCTCAACTCTTCGGCCAATGCTCGCACCGTTGGCAACTGATCACCGGGGTTCAGGAAACCGCCAACGACCTGTGCCTGGACCTGGTTGACGATCTGTACATAGATGGGTAGGCCGGAGCGGAAGTCAATCTGGAGTAAAAGTTTCTTATTTGCCATAAATTGTATCTTTGTATGATTGTAACAATTGTATCATTGTACAATTGTATTCCGATTATGTATTTTGTCAAGAGGTGATGTTCACGGTATTACATTGTCGGGAGATAAACCTTTTTGGCGGCGACAGGACCAGGCTTGAATGGACATACCACGCGTCCCATAGTACTTACAACCCTCTAATACAGAGTAAACTTTCAGCGTGGTAGAATCTTTTTGTCATCATTACAAAGTACCGCATCAATCGCGACAAGGACAAGCGGTAGAAAAAGGAGAACGGCAATGGAACAACAGACTGGTACCTTCGCAGTTAAGAAGGGTTTGGCACAGATGCTTAAAGGTGGCGTCATCATGGACGTGGTTACACCCGAACATGCAAAGATCGCAGAAGACGCGGGCGCATGCGCGGTCATGGCGCTCGAACGGGTGCCAGCGGATATTCGCGCGGATGGCGGTGTGGCACGCATGTCTGACCCGGACCTCATTTTGAAGATCATTGATACGGTATCCATCCCGGTCATGGCGAAATGCCGCATTGGTCATTTTGTGGAAGCGCAAATTTTGGAAGCCATCGGTGTGGATTACATCGATGAATCAGAAGTGTTGACACCTGCTGATGAAGCAAACCACATTTTGAAGCACAACTTCAAAGTGCCGTTCGTGTGCGGCTGCCGTAATCTCGGTGAAGCGTTACGACGCGTGGGCGAAGGTGCAGCCATGATCCGCACCAAAGGGGAAGCCGGAACAGGCGATGTGGTGGAGGCGGTTCGCCATGCCCGCACGGTTCTCGGCGATATTCGCCACTTGACTACGATGGCTGATGAAGAGTTGATGCGTTATTCGAAGGAGATCGGTGCGCCCTATGAACTCATCAAAGAGACAAAGGAACTTGGGCGCATGCCAGTCGTCAATTTTGCGGCGGGCGGAATTGCGACTCCTGCAGATGCCGCGTTGATGATGCAGCTCGGCGTGGATGGCGTCTTCGTCGGTTCGGGCATCTTTAAGAGCGGCGACCCTGCCAGACGCGCCGCGGCAATTGTCAAAGCGGTGACGCATTATCTGGATGCAGGCATTCTCGCAGATGTGAGCAAGAACCTCGGCGAGCCGATGGTTGGACGCAACATTTCGCAGATGCCCGAAGCTGAAAAGATCGCGGGACGAGGCTGGTAAACTGACCCTGGATGATCGACCGTAGACCATGGCCTGGTTTATTGTCCATCGTTGATAGTCTATTATGAAAATTGGTGTACTCGCACTCCAGGGCGATTTTTCCGAACACATCGCCATGCTCAAACGGCTTAAGGTTGAAACTGCGGAAGTCCGTTTGCCTGAACATCTCAATGGCCTTGATGGTTTGATCATCCCTGGTGGTGAATCGACGACCATTGGCAAACTTGCGGTGGCCTATAACCTGATGGAGCCTTTGAAGGAATTCGGCCAACTACATGCGATTTGGGGAACCTGCGCGGGTGCCATTTTCTTGTCGAAAGACGTGAGCCGCGAGCAACCATTGCTGGGGCTCATGGATATCAAGGTCGAGCGCAACGCCTTTGGCCGTCAGGTGGATTCGTTCGAAGCTGATCTTGATGTTCCAGAACTCAGGCAGGCTACCGGGACGAAAGAGGCTTATCATGCCTTTTTCATCCGTGCACCGATCATTGAGTCGGTGGGTGCGGATGCAAAAGTCCTTGCATCCGTTGCAGACGGGAGAATCGTCGCCGCACAACAGGGACACCTTCTGGCTACGTCCTTTCACCCCGAGTTGACGAACGACACGCGTTTCCACGAGTATTTTCTTTCACTGGCTGATTAGGATTTTATGCCCATTCGCCCTCTTGCGTTTTTTGATCTTCCCTATGTCTATGGTTTTCGCGAGGAAGCCATAGGGCTGGATACCGCGCGGTCACTGACGCGTGGAAATCCATTGGGTGCAGTGGGTTTGATGGCATACATGAACCCCGCGAAGCATATTTATTCAGCGATCGTAAATGGCACAGAAGATTCAGTATTAGGCGGGATCATTCACTCACGGGATGAAACATTCGCAAAGCTTCTTTATCTTGCTCCTGCTTCACAATTGAGTCATCCCGATCTTCCCTCTTTAATAGATAATCTTTCAGCGCAGGCAGGTGCCTGGGGCGCGTTCCATGTCCTTGCAGAAGTAGATGAGACCAGCGACGTATTTGTACCGCTGCGGAAATCCGGATTCTCGGTTTATGCCTGGCAAAGGATGTGGGATGCATCAAAGATCGATGTCTCTCAAATAACGGAATCAGGTTCAGGCTTTGAGTGGACGCGTATCAAGTCCGTGCACCTGCATTCCATTCATAATCTCTATCATCAAATTGTTCCACCGCTGTTACAGCCCATTGAGCCGCAACCGAAGGATGCGTTGGGCTGGATGTGCAATGAAGGGGTCAAGTGTTATATCAGTGCAAGTCAGGGTGCATATGGGATCGTGCTTTCTCCACTGATCCACCCGGAAGCAACCGATGTCGGTCGCAAGCTTGCATCCCTGATCGCGAATCTGCCTGATCGTCGCAACCGCCCAGTGTACGTGTGTGTCCGTTCCTACCAGGCATGGCTTGAACCCGTGCTTGCAGACCTGGGTGCACAGGGCGCGGACCGTCAGGCCGTGATGGTCAAACATCTGGCTCGGCTGGTCAAAGAGGGACAGACTGTCCCTGCTGTGCCGTCTGGTGTGAGGAGTATCCAGCCTTCGAGAGTCAACAGGGCTGTGGGGAAGAAGTAACCCATCAACCAGAATCAGGGGCGGACATCTCCAAAATAAAGATTTCGTTAAAATCCGTATATGTTTTTAAAACAACTTTCCAACACGGGAAAAGGTTATTCCTCGTATAATAGATGGAGACTGATGAACAGGCAGGAACTTTTTCATGGTAATACTCATTTAATATTCGTAAGCCGCACAGAACAGGGATATGACGGCGCCAGTAGGCTTTTTCCCTTCCCCCTTGTCATTTTCATGCTGAAAACATCACCACCTGAATGGCATGTGACCTATTAACCCCTTATTAGACCTATGACTCAATTAAAAATAACTGACGATCTCGATGCTCTTCTCGACGTCCTCCCGCTTGATATCCGCCACTCGGTGGAAAGGGCGAACGATAGCGATAACCTGCTTGAGATCATTCTTGATCTGGGGCGTATTCCCAC
>JANMSY010000561.1:0-14961 GCA_031389865.1 Anaerolineales bacterium
CTGTATCCGCCATTGTTTTCCGAATGGAAGGTGTTACGCGGGCGTTGCCTGCCTCCATGCCAAGAATGACTGCACCGATCACAGGCGGCACACGAAGCCTAACTACGCGGGCACGCGGAGCAAATTTGTGAATGGTCTCGCGCATGGGATCCACCAGCAATGCACCGCCTTCGAACATGCTGCCTGTCATGACCACATCGAATTCAAGGTTCTCGAACTCCAATTGACGGATGACCGCGTTTGCCATCTCGCCAAGTTCACAACCAGCCCAGTGAATTAACTCGCGTGCGACCGCGTCACCCTCTTCCGCAACACGGAAAACAATGGGCGCGGCCTCCGCTCCAACCTGGTACTCGTATGTTGTATACCCGCGCAGGAGGTCTTCAAGGTCACTGGCGCCAACATGCCTGATGAAGGCATCGGCGAGCGCTGTGGAGGGTCCCCGTTTACTCCATGCATAGCCTACGAGCTGCATGCCTCGATGCAGCAGTTCAGAGCCGCCCGCGCCTTCCCCCATGAGCACGCCATGACCGGTCACGCGTCCTTCGCGCTTGTGTTCACGGTCCCAGCCTCGGCAATTGGATCCCGTCCCTGAGACGACCACCACGCCCCAGCCTTCCTCTGCACCTGCCACAAGCCCGGGCACAGCATCATTGACGTAGATAAAGGGTGCGCGCAATCCCAACCGCTGGATGGTCTGCGACGTTACTTCACCTTCGGAGTGCCAGTCGTATCCGGCCACGCCGAAGCCTGCTCCCGCAATATCGGCCTGGGTCAACCCTGCAGCGCGCAGTGCCTGATCCAATCCCTGTTGCATGGAGCCGAGCATTCCGTCGTAGCCAACATCTTCGTGGTTGCCAGGACCGCTTTCGCCAAAGCCAAGAGCGCGTCCGGTTTCGTCTACGATGAGCGTGTGTGTTTTGGTTGCGCCCAGGTCGGCGCCAAGGTAATAGGGCATAATTTTCTGATTCAAAAAAGGGCGACCTGGTGGGTCGCCCCTATCGGGTCATTTCCAAAATTGAGGCAGATACTCTTGATGTGTTTCAAGCAGGTCATCAAGGACTGCCTGCACCTTATCTGCCTTGGGGCCAATGGGATTGACAAGCAGAGCCTGATACGCCGCATCACGGTCGCCATGAACTGCGGCTTCCACAGTCAGCAGTTCATAGGCTTTCACCGCCGCGATCAGCCCGAAGCAGGATGTGGGCAACGGCTCGGTGGGAAGGGGAGTGATGCCGCTTTTCTTTACCCTGGATGGAATTTCCAATACCCAGTCTGCAGGCCATTCTTTTACCGCGCCATCGTTCCTGGTATTGACGACATGCGTCTCGCCCAGATCGTTGTAATGGGCATTCAACAGCTGCGTGGCAACTGTCGAGTAGTAGGCACCACCGCGCTTCATCAGGTCGGCAGGGGGCTCCTTGAGGTTTGGATCGGCATATTGGCGCAGCAGGTCCTTCTCCACTTCGATCACTTCCTCCGCGCGTGACGGGGGCCACTTTTCCTGCGATTTCAACTTCTTATCCGTGTGATAGAAGTATTGCAGGTAATAGTTTGGAATCATGCGCAGGACTTCAATGGTGCGTGGTTCCCATTCCGGCTCAGATTCTTTTTTGAGCTCGGTGATAAATCCTTCTATGACCTGCGGCCAGACGTCTTCGCCATCGATCGTGAACCCGCGATGCCACGAAAGATGATTCAAGCCAAGGGTGTTCAGTTCCGTATGATCAGGGTCGATCTTTTTCCCTGTGGCCTTTTCAAGCCCTTCGATGATGTGCATCTTTGTTGTAATGGGGACGTTGCATACGCCCACAGCAGGTACATCCGCGGCATATTTGCTTAATGCCTGGGTCACAAGGCCGGCTGGGTTGGTGAAGTTGACGAGAAGCGCGCCCGTGGCAGATAGCTCACGCATGTCTGATGCAATCTTGAGAATCACCGGAATGGTGCGCATCGCTTTTGCCATGCCGCCCACACCCGTTGTTTCCTGGCCGATCAGGCCGTGGCGCAAACCCAGATACTCATCTTTGCGGCGCGCTTCCATCTGACCGACGCGCAGTTGTGTGGTTACATACGAAGCATTCTTCACGGCTTCACGCTGATTCGTTGTCAAAAAAACCTTGAACGGCGCGCCTCTGGCTTCCACCATACGTTGCGCAAATCCGCCGACAACCTTCAGGCGTTCCTCGTCGATATCCATCAGCCAGAGTTCGTCGAGCGGGAACTGGTCCATGCGTGCAAGGAACCCGTTGACCAGTTCGGGCGTATAGGTGGAGCCGCCTCCGATCACTGCAACTTTGAGCATCTTATTTTTCAACTCCCGTAACGACAATACCCTGTACGAAGAAACGTTGGGCAATGACAAAGAGGATCAAAGGTGCGATCAATGCCATGAGTGCGCCGGCCTGAATGAGCTGGGGTTGCTGGCCGTAAATGCCATTGAAGTTGGCCAGCGCCACTGAGATCGGCCACTTATCGCGGGAGGTCGAGAGGTAGATCAACGGACCAAAGTAATCGTTCCATGCGAAGACGATATGGAAAACAGTCACTGCCATGAGTACCGGGTAGGACTGAGGAATGATGACCGACCAGAGAACCCGAAGAGGACTGGCACCATCGATCATGGCGGCCTCATCCAGTTCACGTGGCAGGGTCATGAAATATTGACGCAAGAGGAAAACATTGTACGCATTGGCGAAGAAATGCGGGACAATCAGAGGCAGCCACGTGCCGATCCAGTTAATTTTTACAAAGAAAGTATAGGTGGGGATGGTGGTAACTGTGGCAGGCAGGAAGATCGTTGCGATCATAAGGATGAACAGGAAATCGCGCCCGGGGAAACGGAAGCGCGAGAAGCCAAAAGCAACCAGTGTACAGGAGATCAGCGTGCCGATCCATGTCACAAGGGCGTAAAAAGTGGTGTTCCACATCAGCCGGGGAAAATCAATCGTATCCCAGACTTGTGCGTAGTTATCCCAGGTGGGAGACCAAACCCATGGTCGTTCAAGTGCCCGCCAGGAAACCTTGCAATTGAATTCACCCCGAGTTGGATCATTAGGATCGGTAAATGTGCTTTCCTGACGTCCCTTTTTGGTGATGGCAAGCTCGTTAATGGCTGGATCATTTGGGTCGCCGCCCGCACATGTTGACATGGGGACACGATAAAGCTCAACCGTTTTGCCATTGTACTCAATGGATGTTGGTTTCGCGGGCCAAATGGGAGCGCCCAACTGCGAGATCTGACCCTGCGTTTTCAACGATGTGAATATCATGAACAGGAATGGTGCCAGGAAAATTACCAATATGGCGATCACCAGAGCAGTAATGAAGGTAACATTGGCGCCTGTTCTCAGTCTATGGGATAGCCCCTTACCTCGTATGATAGGGGAGTCCATCTCTTTTTTGGGCAGGGTTTGAGTGAGTGACTTAGCCATCGTCTTTTCTCCTTACCGGCTCTCTGCGGCGTAATAAACCCAGTATTTAGCGGTACTGAACAAAACAATTGTTACCAAGAGGATTACCAGGAACAGGAACCATGCAAGTGTGGAACCATAGGACATGTCCTGATATGTGAAGAACGTCTTATAGAGATAAAGATTGTAAAAGATTGTCGTCCCACCCGGTCGCCCGGTACCCTGATTGACAACCAATGGCACAAGAAAGTATTGAAATAACCCCACCACGCTTAACACAATGTTATAAAAGATGACGGGTGAAATCATCGGAAAGGTGACCTTCCAGAAGGTTTGCCAGCTATTTGCACCATCAACTGTGGCCGCATCATAGAGCTCAGTGGGTACACCCTGCAGACCAGCAAGCATGATCAGCATGGCATTACCTATTCCCCAAATGCCCATGATGACATAGCTGGGGTATACCCAGTTGATGTCATTTGCCCATCCTGGCACATTCTCTCTGGCCATTCCGAAAGCCATGAGTGTGCGGTTGATCCAGCCGCTCTCTGGGTTGAGCATACCGCCCCACAGGAAGACCGCCGCCACAAAGGGGACAATATAGGGCATGTAGAACATACTGCGGAAGAACATTTGCCCCCTGAGATTTTTGTTGTTCATCAATAATGCGATTCCGAGTGGAACAAAGATACCGACAGGTAGTGCAATCAAACCAAACTTGATCGTGATCCATAATGAACCCGGAGTAGACCCTGTGCTCCAGACTTGTGGATCTCTAAACAGTTGTCGGTAGTTATCAAGTCCTACAAACTTCGGTGTGGTCAGGATACCGTCGGTAATACTAAGATCCAGGAAACTAAAGAATAGTGTGGCCAGCATGGGCAGCAGCGTGAAGGCCAGAAAGCCGAAGACCCAGGGAGAGAGGAACAACAACCCCCATCTAAATTCGCGGCGTGCCAGCGGTGGAAGATTGCGAAAAGACCTTAAAGAGGGCAGGGCCCTTCGAATATTTGAAAGTTCTTCAAACATGGGTTGTTTCCTTTCTTGCCGTGAAATATGCCATAGGCGGGTCAGCTTCATGCTGACCCGCCTATATTATACATTTGCCAGTTTACTCGTTGTAAATGATGTTCAGATCGTCAACAAGCTTCTGGTACTCGGCATCGAAGTCGAGGCCAGGCGTGTTGTTCATCAAATCCAGGAAGGTCGCGAAACGGGAATTGGCCTTGATGGAATTCGGGTGATACTGCTCGGAGCTTGGGGTATCGGGATACGCGAGACCCTGTGTAAAGACATCCCAGCTTTCCTGCGTTACGAACGGATAGTCTGCTGCTTTCTTGTCAAAGAAGGCTTGAGTCTTACCAGGAACAGCGGGCATGGCTCCGTAGACGGGGAGAAGCTTGTCGGCGCCGGTGGTGATGAGATAGGCCAGCACTTCGAAGGCTTCATTGGGATTCTTGGTCCCCTTCCAAATACGGAAGGTATCTGCATCCACGCGTCCGTGAACTTCACCATCAGCACCCATCGGTTGAATGCCGAGCTGGAATTCATTTCCAGCATCGCGGAACTCACCCAAACAGCAGGTATACCAGGTTTGGGTCAGGCCCATGGCGGCCTTGCCGGAGTTGAAGACGTTGCCAGCGAGGAATTCAGGTGAGCCAGAGAGAGGACCAGAGGCAATAAAGGGCTGTTCACCCCACATGCCATCATAGTACCACTTGAAGCTATCCTTCCAGCTATCGGGAAGAGTAGACGTGAAGCTGCCCTTGGCTTCGCCTTCATACATCTTGGCGGCGCCACCGTAGAAAGTTGCGATCGATTGAATCGACTGCCACTGGGGGTTGTAGCCAACCTGAACGATCTTGGTGGGGTCAAAGGCATCCATGGTTGCATCGTTGCCGTTGATATCCACTGTCAGCCGCTTGGCAACTTCAGTAACGGTATCCCAGGTCCAGTCAACTTCTTCGCCATCGAGCACATATTTCTCACCATAGGTTTGGGGAGGATAGGCAAGACCGGCTTCATCAAACAGAGCGGGCACGAAATACATGGCGCCCGGGAAAACGGCGAAGGGCAGACCCACCTGGCCTTCTTCGGTCTGATAGAACTTGATCAAAGCGGGGTCGAAGATCGAGGTATCGAAACCAGAAGATTCGATCTGCGGGCTGATGTCCAGCCATTGACCGTAGAAGTCATTGGAACCACCCCAACCGACTGGGCCAACGATATCGGGGCCGGCGCCGGAGGCGATCTGTGTGGAGAGAGTGTCGCGAGCGCTGTTATACGGGATGATTTCCAGAATGAGCTGGATTTTATCCTGCGAAGCGTTGAAATCGGCGACAACTTCTTCCTGGGTCGTGATCTGGGGGGCATCAGTTCCGGTGCCCAATCCTACAAACCAGCGGATACAAACTTTGCCGCCTTCACAATTGGCAACGGGATAGGGGGTCAATGTTGCAGTGGCTGCGGGTGCTTCAGTCGCCCCGGCGGGCGCTTCCGTTGCAGCGGGTTCTTCAGCAGGGGCCTCAGTTGCTTCGGCAGGAGCTTCATTTTCCGCAGGAGCGGATGTCGCAGCGGCGCCACCGCAGGCCGTGAGGACCATCGAAGCGATGATCAACAGGGACAATAGATACAAAAGTTTCTTCATGGTGAGATTTCTCCTCATACTAGAATTTGAGATTGACAATTAACAGTGACATTTTTGTGTACTTGATGGAAGGATTCACCTCCTTTATCAAATGGTTTCGGGCTCATGACTGACAACCACATGAGCGGCGAAGAATGATCTCGGTAGGCAGGATGATCACCTCGTCTGATGGGTGATTTTCCAAAAGCCCGAACAACCGCTCTGTAGCGATCTGTCCCACCGTTTCGGTGGGTGCTCGCACAGTTGTAAGAGGGGGATTAAGAAAGGGTGCAAAACCCAGGTCATCAAACCCGATGACAGCAGCATCTTCAGGAATCCGTATCCCGTTTTCGTGCAGGGCTTTCAGCACGCCAATGGCCGCATCATCGTCACCCGTAAATACAGAATCAAAGGTGGCGCGATCCTGCCTGGAAAGAAACCCATTCATGGCTTCATAGGCAACATCGCGTTCAAAATCACCGTTGAGTATTAAGTTTTCATCTATGGGAATTCCATTTGCCTGCAAGGCAGACCTGTACCCCGCTTCACGCCGTACCGAATCTTCCTGGTGGATGGGACCCCTCAAAAACAGAATGCGCCGCTTACCATGTACTTGTATGAGATGTTCCACCAGTTTCTTTGTGATCTCGATGTTTTCAACAGTAACGCTTGGAATGCGCAAATGAAGGGGAGGGGTGCGATGTACCAGTACCATGGGAAAACCGCTGGTATTCAAGGTGACGAGATCTTCATCCATCAAGCCATCCGAAAAAACCAGCAGTCCATCTGTGTTATGAGGTCCGATCGGGGGTTGCATATGATTTCGGCTGCTTGCGTGATACGTTGCAACGATCAGATTGTAGCCCTTTTTCCGTACTACGGCCTCGACGCCATTCAGTAACGGGACAAAAAAATCATTGTGCAAATTGTTGAGCAGCAAGCCGATCACACGGGTTTTGCGGCTTGCCAGGTTGCGGGCCGCAGCATGGGGTACATACCTCAACTTGCTCATGACCACGTCCAGCCGCTCTGCAACATTTGTTGATACAGGTGTATTTTGATTGATGTACCGGCTTACCGTGGCAACAGAAACTCCTGCCTCTCGGGCAACATCTCGGATCGTGACGGAAGAAGAGCGGCGTGTCATGTCTATGTAACCGTTTACTGTAACCGTTTACATTATTTCACAACTCGGAGCCCTCGTCAACCAACGCTTATCTTAAAAAATCGTTGGAAGGGAATGCTGCCGCCAGAAGTAGGCTATGGGATGATATATAAAGTCACAGATTGAGGCGGAAAAGTCAGTTCATTGGATAGTTCGAGCCTGCCGACGTTTTCCGCCTTGTGAGCAGGATCGAACAACCATGCCTCCGCCTGGACCTGGGTCTGGTCGCCGATCCGAAGAGCTTTTGTCTTCTCTTCGAGCGACAGGTTTATGACCATGATGGTCAGCGTACCGTCTTCGCGCCGCGCGGCATAAATGGAAAGATCGGGATCGTCGGAGGAGGAATAGATCAGTTCATTCCCGAATTTTTTATACATCTGATAGGTGTAATAATTGGGAAAGACTTCATATTGACCTACAAGCCCTGACCCGCCGGCGCCCCCTTTTGCAGTCAGGGCCCACTCATTCGCCATAAAGACCCCATTCTTGATCATGCTTCCCAATACGTCTGCCAGCCAGATCGCATTGTAATGAGAATCAGGCGTGGCTTCACCGCCAACTGATTTATCGTAGGACGAATTAAATTCCGTGACCGCTATGGGAATATCGCGACCCGCATACTGATGGATCAACTCACGCGCATGCATGATAATCCCATCCCATTCCTGGGCGTTGACTCTTAGCTCGTCAATCGATGGTGGACCGGATGTGTTTGAGCGCGGGAATGGATATCTGTGAAATGAAACGACATCCACAAGATCACCGTTCGCTTTTAGAAACTCGATCATCCAGGTTTCATCCCACTCGCCGAAATTGGTTGTCGCTCCCGGAGCAGTGCTGTGACTGAACTGATTGATCTCCGGGCCAACCAGTTTAATGGATGGGTCAACAGCCTTCATGGCTTCAGCAAATGTACGCCATTCCTTGTTAAAGCGCTGAACGTCATACGTTTCACCTCTGCCCTGCAATTCGCCATTGTACAAAGTGGGTTCATTGCCGATATTCCAGTATTGGATGTTGTACTTTCTTTCAAGGTTCAAATAACGCACAAATTCTGCAGCCTGGGCGGGGTTGCCATCCAGGAGGCGGACCGAGAACAATACAGTCGCCCCAACTTTGTTTGCAAAGTCCATGAATGAATCGATCTGGTATCCCTTCAAATCATTGTGATCGCCCCAGGCACCCGCAGGGAATCGCAAAATGGTGATGCCTGAATCGTACGCTGCGGGTAACATATCCAATGAAACGACAAGCCAGGGGCCCAGGTTTGAACCATAGACAAGAGGGCTGATCGGCCCAAGCGCAGTGGACGGGTTTACATGCAACACACCTGGAATGGCAGTGGGTATGAGTGTGGGAGTAGGGAATGATGTCGCAGTTGGGACCAGGGTCTGAGTAGGGGTGGCAGCAACCGGCTCAGGCGTGGAAGGGGGCGTGGATCCACATCCAGCTATGATCAGCGAGAGAAATATCAACATAGACAAGGCGCGGGTCATCTTTGTCTCCATGAAAAGTGATGCATTATTTATACTACTGTTCCTAAAATCCATTCATGTAAATGCAGAGGTTCTCTGGGATCGCCGTGATGCTCGGCTGGATTGACAAATCCAGCCGCCAGATTCGGGGCAAATGTCAGTGTATCTCCTGCATGGACGGGATTTGGCAATCCCTCGTTAGCAGAATCACGGCAACTACCAATGAGCCAATGCAGATAGAGAACTTAATATAAAAAGACCTTCTGGAAAGTTTGTTGAACTTTCCAGAAGGTCGTGTGTTTACTGAGAATTAACGTCACACTACCGGGCGCCCTCTTGTCAGATGGCAAGCACGGCAACGAAGAGCGCCGATCCAATGACAGGCCAGACAATTGGGAAAGACCTGCCGCCAACGTCCGGCAGGCCCAACAAACCGGCTATCCATGTACCCATAAAGGCTCCCACAAAACCAAGGAGTGTGGCTGTGATACAACCAGTGCCTGTCCAACAGCGCCGCAAACTGCGGCAATAATAACTAAGATTGCGAAATCCAAAACTGACATGGCGATCTCCTTTCGGAAACTCAATACTTTTGATTCCCACTTTTCTATTTATTTCAGCACTTAACAAAAAAGGATGAGCGGAGCAAGGCGCTTCGCTCATCCGCCCCGTTGATTACTTCATATCGGGGGTGTCGAGTTTTGTCAGAAACATATCCAGTTCATTCGCAGCTTCTTCACGGCTGTAGCCGTAGCGTTCCTGGATGATGCCTGCCAATTCGTCATAGCGACCACTCATCTTATCCAGTTCATCGTCGGTCAACTTGCCCCACTGCTGTTTGACCTTGCCCTTCATCTGCATCCATTTGCCTTCAAGTATATCTTTATTCATTCTTATTGCTCCTTTCATTTGCCTAAGTACACAATTGGACAAATATTCAGCTTGCCTGTAATCATCAGGCCAAGTCATTAAGTTAAACGATGCAGCAAATTGTTTGTTACAAAGGGCTGACTGGGTCAGTTGAATGGATAACACGTCTCAGAATCTATGAATGGCCCTAAACATCCTGAGAAATTGAAGAGTTGGCGCTCCGGGGCTCCAAATATTTGAGCCCGGAACCTGTATTGAACAGGATAATGCGTTCCTGCGGATCCACCCAATTTTGATGAATGAGCTGCTCCAGCGCGGTAAGGGTGGCGGCACCTTCAGGAGCGGCAAAGATTCCTTCAAGCTGTGCCAAGCGTTTTTGAGATTGAAGGATCGCCTCATCGCTCACAGCCACAGCGGTCCCGTTGCTCTCATAGATATCCTGTAGGATGAGATGGTCTGCAAAGCTCTTCGGAACACGCAGGCCTGATGCGACGGTATGGGCGTTCGTCCAGAAATCGCAAGACGATGCACCACTCTCAAAGGCTCGTACGACTGGTGCACAACCCTCCGCTTGCACGGAGACCATGCGCGGTCGTTTGGTGTTTTTGAGCCAGCCCAGCGCTTCCAGTTCAGCAAATGCTTTCCACATGCCGACCAGGCCTGTCCCGCCGCCGGTGGGATAAATAATCACATCTGGCAGCTCCCATCCGAACGACTCAGCCAGTTCATAGCCCATCACTTTTTTACCCTCCACGCGGTAGGGCTCCTTGAATGTGGAGAGATCGAACCAGCCCTCCGCGCGGGCTTTTTCACCTGCCAACGCTGCTGCGTCGCTGATCAACCCATCCACGAGGACGATTTCCGCGCCAGCGATGCGGCTCTCTTCAATGTTGGCATAGGGAGTATCTCTGGGCATGAAGATGAATGCCCTCAATCCGGCGCGGGCCGCATACGCCGCCATTGCACCACCTGCATTACCTGCGGTGGGAATGATCACCTTTTGAACGCCCAATTCCTTCGCTTTGGAGACCGCGGCTGCCAGCCCACGCGCCTTGAATGAACCTGTTGGGTTATTGCTCTCATCTTTAACATACAGATTGGTTAAGCCCAGCCCTTTCCCCAATCGTGGGAGACGCAGCAAGGGAGTATCGCCTTCCCCCAGAAAGATTTGATTTTCCTCGTCCAGGACAGGGAGCAACTCGTGCCAGCGCCACATCCCTTTTCTTCGCCGTGATATTTCATCCCGGTCCATGTGCTGACGCGCCGCACCCAGATCGTATCTTGGGAGAAGACAGGCTTTGCAGTCTGTGCAAAAGGTTTGCAGTTCTGCGTGCGAATATACTTTATGACATTTTGAACATTCGAGGTGGGAGAGAAAGGAATGATTCATGTTGTAAAGCTAAGAAAATAAAAAGGGATGCGATATTGGTCGCATCCCTTTTAAGTGTGTTATTTCGCGATTTCTGTTGAGCGTGTTTCCCGTATGACAGTCACACGAATTTGACCGGGGTACTGCATGGTCTCTTCGATCTTCTTTGCCACATCACGCGCCAGTCTTGCAGATGCAAGATCGTCGATTGCGTCGGGCTTGACGATGATGCGGACTTCGCGTCCCGCCTGGATGGCGAAAGCCTGCTGTACACCCTCAAATGACATGGACATTTCCTCGAGCGTGCGGATGCGCTTGATGTACGCTTCGAGATCCTCCCGACGTGCGCCCGGACGCGCGCCCGAGATCGCATCTGCAGCTTCAGCGATGACCGCTTCCACAGTCAGTTGATCCACTTCATGATGGTGCGATTCGATCGCGTTCACAACCACCGGATTGACCCCATAACGACGGCAGTATTCCGCGCCGAGTTTTGCATGTGTACCTTCCTGGTTGTGATCCATCGCTTTGCCAACGTCGTGCAGGAAACCACCCTGTTTTGCAATCTCCACGTTTGCGCCGATCTCTGCGGCGAGGATGCCCGCCAGTTTGGAAACTTCCACTGCATGCGCAAGCTGATTCTGCCCATACGATGTGCGGAATTTAAGGCGTCCCATCATGCGCAAAATCTCGGGATGCAGGCCTGTGATGTTGGAATCGTAAGCGGCCTGTTCCCCAGCTTCATTGATGACCTTTTCGACTGCGCGTGTTTCATCTTCAACGATCTTTTCGATGTGCGCGGGATGAATGCGGCCATCCAGGATCAGCTTCGCCAGCGCGCGCCGACCGATCTCGCGGCGGACCGAGTCGAAGCATGAAACGGTTACCGAATCAGGCGTATCGTCCACGATCACGTCAACACCCGCAGCCTGTTCGAAGGCTTTGATGTTGCGCCCGTTACGACCCACGATGCGTCCCTTCATTTCCTCATTCGGGAGGGTGACCACTGCACGTGTCACTTCGGCGACATGGTCAGAGGCCACTCGCTGGATCGCATCGGCGATGAGCTTGCGGGCGCGTTTTTCGCCCTGCTCGCGCGCTTCCGCTTCGATCTGGCGGATGATGCGCGCCATATCGCCGCGTGCCTCCTTTTCAACGGAGGCAAACAGATCCTTGCGGGCATCCTCCTGTGTCATTTGCGCGATGAACTCAAGCTTCTTTACCTGTTCCTCGTGCATTTTTTCCATTTCATTATGACGGCGATCCACCTGTGACTGCCGCTTGTTGATCGTCTGTTCTCGCTGCTCAAGCCGTTCGGTGCGACCATCCAGTTCCGTGCGGCGCTTTTCCTGACGGTCTGTTTCCTTGTTCAGTTCGATGCGCCGTTCCTTGATCTCGGCTTCGGCAGCCTGCACGATCTTTACAGCATTCTCACGCGACTGGCTCTCAATGAGGCGGGCCTGTGCGCTGGCGCCCTTTAAAATGTTTTCAGCTTTATCCTGTTGGTTTTTGAGGGCAATCTCCGCCTGATAGCGGCGGAAAAAATATCCAGCGACAAGTCCAAGCACCAGCAGTAGAAAACTTATCAAAAAATAGATTATCGGATTCATGTTGTATCCTCTTCTTCGTAATGATGTTCATCTGCGTGTATTTCATTCCAAATGCGTGTAACGACGGGGGCAATCACAGAATAGGAAAATCCGCGTCGTGCAAGGAACCCGGAGAGTTTCTTGCGAAAATCAATCCATTCCAGGTCTTTCAATCTGCCAGACCTTTTCTGGCCCGCTGCATATGCGGAGGCTTCATCGTCCACAGTCTCGACGGCAGACTCTATGGCCTCATCGTCCAGTCCTTTTTGTCGAAGTTCCATCGCCATCATGCGGCGACTGCGCGGGCGGAACGTGCTCCTGTTTTCCACCCACGCCTGGGCAAATTGATTGTCGTTCGCCAGCCCATCCTGGCGCAGTCTCTCAAGCGTCTGCCCGATCACTGCCTCCGGGATCTCGTGCTTTTGGAGGTTCTTCCGAATTTCCGATTCGGATCGGGCACGATAACTCAAATAGAGCATTGCCTGCTGGAATGCACGTTCACGCGCATCCGCGGTCTGCAACTGCTCGATTTTTTCTTCACTCAACTCCTGGCCCACTCTCAACCACGCGGCTACGATGCGAGCCAGTCCGAAGGCGAATTCCCCGTCGAGGTGGATGTTCACCCGGTTGGGAGTTCGCCGTTGCGTTTCGATGGATGTAATTTTTCTCATTTAAACACACACAGCCAGGAACCGACCAGCGGCTTTGGCTGTGGAAACGTTTGGGTAAGTTGAGCAGGCCCAGGGTCCCGAGAAAAGCGCGTATGGGATGGGTCTAACCGCGTGACAGGGTCCTACATCACGAGCGGTGAACGAGTTGTGGGGGCGAAGTCAGGTGTTCGTATGGTTTATTTTCCTAAATCGACTTCACAGAGTAACTCCCAAAACGGGGGAGATTCTTGCTCACATGTCCAAAAGTAAGTACAGCCAGCGCCGCAGAGGGCGGCAGAAGTTATCTTTTCCAGAATCTTACAGATCTTCCTAAATTATACATGAAAATTAACATTTGTTAATCTCGAACAAATTAGACGCTAACAAGTCGTTTCCGAATCGGCAGGAGATCACGACCAAGGTGAGGACGTTCAATTTCCCAGAAATGGATTTTGAATTCGTGAAAATTGAGTTGGGAGGTTCGATCTCCTATCCAACTCTATTTTTAATATGGCAATCGGCATCTGAAATTGCTACAATGATGATCAGGCGGTAGCTTATTCGGTCCAATCAGATGATGTTATGAATATTCTGTTCGTTTGTCAGAAAACCATAAAATTATGTATTGTCTTCACGTTGTTTTGCGTGCCAGCATTGACCTCTGTCCGCGCCGCAGACATAAACGGACCGGCTCTCTCGAACCTTATTCCTAACGCCGCGAATGCTGCCGCCTCAGGCTTCCATGTGAGCGGCAGATCCCTGCTCGATGCGAATGGGACTAACTTCATCATGCGCGGGATCAACCACCCTCACAACTGGTTTCCGGCTGAAACGAGTTCGTTTGCCAACATTAAAGCGATGAGGGCGAATAGCCTCCGTGTTGTGTTGAGCAGCGGTCTGCTCTGGGATAAGAACAGCGTTAGTGACGTTGCCGATGTCATTAATTTATGCAAAGCCAATCATCTGGTCTGTGTGCTTGAGGTCCATGATACGACCGGTTACGGCGAGCCAGGGGTAACGGCCGCCACCCTGGCACAGGCGGTCACTTATTGGAAGGAGATCCAAAGCGTTCTCACGGGGCAGGAAGCCTATGTGATCATCAATATCGGGAATGAGCCCTATGGGAACACGAACGCAGTGAATTGGGTGAATGCTACGAAAAATGCCATTGCGGAAATGAGGAATGCAGGCTTCCAGCATACGCTCATGGTGGATGCTCCAAACTGGGGACAGGACCATGAATTTGTCATGAGGGATAATGCAGCCAGTGTTTTTGCGAGTGACTCGCAGCGGAATACAGTTTTTAGTATTCACATGTATGGTGTGTACGAGTCATCGAGTGATATTGAGAATTATCTCTTGTCCTTTGTGAATGCCGGGCTGCCTCTGGTGATCGGTGAATTTGGGCATCTGCATTCGGACGGCGATCCGGATGAGGATGCCATTCTGTCTTTTGCCGAAACATATGGGATTGGCTACCTGGGCTGGTCGTGGAGTGGCAATTGCTGTGGGGGAGAATATCTGGATCTGGTGGTCGACTTTGACCCGGACCAGATGACGCCGTGGGGAACAAGGCTGATCAACGGTCCCAACGGGATCATAGGTACATCCTGCGAAGCCTCCGTCTATGGCGGGGATTGTTTTGCAGATGTGCCAATTGACCATTGGGCATCGGATTTTATCGAACGCCTTTATCAGGCAGGCATCACAGGTGGCTGTGGAACCAGTCCGCTTCAGTATTGCCCGGAAACGACAGTGACCCGTTCCCAGATGGCGGTCTTCCTCCTGCGCGGCATCCACAACT
>JANMSY010000572.1:0-7284 GCA_031389865.1 Anaerolineales bacterium
GAATCGACTCTTGCCGATCCTACCGAAGGAATGACCGCTGAACAACGCCTTCACTGGAAGATCGTCCACCGCCACAAGGAAGGCGTGGAAGCGGATATTGATTCCCTGCTCCCCTACCCCCTGCCCCCCGGTGAGAAATTAGACGATAAGGGAAAAAGGGAGGAAAACCATGTAAAGGCTGTGCACACCTTGAACAACGTCCTGCTCCCTGCCATGAAGGAGGTCGGTGACAAATTCGGTGCGGGCGAATTGATCCTGCCCTTCGTGCTGCAATCAGCCGAAGTGATGAAGAAGACTGTTGCCCATCTCGAAAATTACCTCGAAAAGATGGAAGGCGTCACCAAAGGTACGGTCGTCATTGCAACCGTCTACGGCGATGTGCATGACATCGGCAAGAACCTCGTCAAAACCATTCTCGCCAACAACGGTTACACAGTGATCGATCTTGGCAAACAAGTTCCGGCGGAGACGATTATCACGAAAGCTGTAGAAGCGAATGCCACCGCGATCGGATTATCCGCGCTGCTGGTTTCCACTTCAAAGCAAATGCCGCTGATCATCAATGAGCTTCATCGCCGTGGACATAAGATCCCCGTGCTGGTCGGCGGCGCGGCGATCAACCGTCGCTTCGGGCGTCGCATCCTCCAAACCGAGAGCGGAGACTTCTACGATCCTGGCGTCTTCTATTGCAAGGACGCGTTCGAAGGCCTTGAAACCATGGATCAACTGATCGACTCGAACCGCAAGCCCGCGCTTCTCGAACAGGTCCGCAGGGAAGCGGATATGGAACTGGGACGCGCAAGCACAAAAGTTGCGGAACGTTCAAACGTGCAACGTTCGAACATCACACCTGCGCCTCTAACTCTTCCCCCATCGAAATTCGGCATGCGGGTCGTCAAGAACATGCCGCTCGAAATTGTTTTCACGCATCTGAATATCAACGAACTCTATCGCCTCTCGTGGGGTGCCAAGAACACGCACGGAGAAGAATGGACCCGGTTGAAAGCAGAGTTCGATGCGCGACTTGACAGGATGAAACGAGAAGCTATGCGCGAGAAATGGCTCAATCCCCAGGGCGTGTACGGACTCTTCCCCTGCCAGGCCGAAGGCGATGATCTCATTGTCTACAATCCCGAAAACCTTGATGAAGTGTTGACCAAATTTAACTTCCCGCGCCAGCCGTACGATGAGCATCTCGCTCTCTCCGATTACTATGCATCCGTGGAATCCGGTCAAATGGATGTGGTTGCCTTCCAGGTTGTCACGGTTGGACACGAGGCCACTGAACGTTTTGAGAGGCTGCAAGAGGCGAACAATTACACGGAAGCCTACTTCACACATGGCCTGGGTGTTCAGACTGCCGAAGCCACCGCAAATTATTTACACGAGCACCTGCGCCGTGAAATGGGCATCCCTGAAAATCAGGGTAAACGTTACTCCTGGGGCTATCCGGCCATCCCTGAACTCGAAGACCACAGCAAGATCTTTGATCTGTTGCCAGGTGCCGCAACCGAGCTTGGCATAAGCCTGAGCCCTGCATATCAGTTGATCCCTGAACAATCGACAGCTGCGATCATTGTCCATCACCCACAGGCCAGGTACTATTCTGTAGGTGAGTCACGAGTCGAACAGTTGATGAAGTAATTGTTATTCAAAGATTGGAACGCTAAACAAGATATGAAACAAAGCCAGCCGATCATCATCATTCTGGTACTCACCTTTATGATCGGAATTATTAGTCTCACGCGCCGCGGCGAAAGTTGGGACGAATTTTTGCTTCACAGATACGCGGCCCTTTCTCTTGACGCTTATCAAACCTGGATTTTGGAAGGTGACGTGAAGATCACGCTGGACGACCTGGGAGGTTACGGGCCCGCATTTGTAATGCTTGATGAACTTGCATTCGATTTGCTGGATACTATTCTTCCCATCCATCATATAGATATATACCACCTGATCAATTTCATTGTTTACCTTGCCGGAGTCTGGGCATTTTACGACATCGGCATCCGCTGGTTAAGCCAAACTGGCGCGATTGGAGCAACCCTTTTACTTGTAACACAGCCCGTTTTCTGGGGGCATGCCTTCATGAACTCAAAAGACATTCCCTTTTTTGCCTTCTTTCTCCTAAGTTTGGCCTTCGGCTTCAGGATGATGGACTCGCTCAAGCAGATTTCTTTATTCGCCCCAACAGAACGATTGAACCGTTTGCTTGCACTTCTATCCACCTTCTGGCTTGTTTCTGCTTTCGGATTATTCGCGTCGACTGGATTAATCCATTCCCTCATCACAGATCTTGTCCAAGCTGCGGCATCGGGTCACACCAATATTATCTCTATGGTTGCTTCGAACATACTCACTACCCCACCTGAGATTTATGTCCAAAAATTCTTCCTTCTATTTCTTCGAATAAGGCTCGTTTATACACTAGGGTCGGCATGCCTCCTTTTATATTTATTTATTCGATATTCTCCAGCGACATTATCCACTGTTTTACCGATTCTCCTGCCGGGTATCCTGCTTGGCTTTACCGTATCCATCCGCATACTGGGTCCTTTTGCAGGTTTAATCATTGCGCTATACGGCCTACGGACCAGGGGTAAAAGAGCGCTGTTCAACCTTGGCTTGTATGCTGTTGTTGCGATTACCACAATGTACATTGCCTGGCCGTATCTTTGGGAGGATCCCATTGGGCATCTTATCGAAAGTATCAGATTAATGTCCTCTTATCCCTGGAACAGCCAGGTTCTTTTCAATGGTCAAACGTATACATCAACAGGATTGCCCTCTTTTTACCTACCTTTTTTACTCGGTATTCAGTTGACCGAACCGGTTCTATTGCTGTTCTTATTGGGTTTTGTTGTATTGATGGTTGAAGCATGGCTTAAACCGACAAACGCAGGCAATAAAAAACAGGTGTTCATGGAACTGGTATTGCTCTGGTGTATTGTCCCCATCCTGATCTTTATGATCATTCGCCCATCGCTCTATGACAACTTCCGCCAGGTGTTTTTTATCCTTCCGCCACTATTTCTTGTGGCAGGTATTTTATTTTCCCGAATCAAGAAGCCGATATGGCAGATAACCTTGATCTCGCTCTCCATCCTACCGGGCATTTTGGGCGCAATTCATCTTCATCCTTATGAGTATATTTACTATAACCATTTCATCGGCGGCGTGAACGGCGCGCAAAGACGCTTTGAATTGGATTACTGGGCAACATCCTATCGTGAGGCAGCAGAATACGTTAACAGTATGGCGCAACCGAATGCCTATGTATGGGTGGAAGGTCCTGCACATATGTTCAACAACTTCGCCAGGGAGGATCTAAAAGTTTTGGATGCTTTTGATCCCGTGTTGATAGGTCAGGACTATTTTTTCGTTACCCTGTCACGTCACAACCTTGACCTTGACATAGCGCCGGATGCAGAAGTAATTTATACAGTTTCGCGCGATGGTGCTCCCTTAACCGTAATAAAAAAATAGAAAGCTGTGAATCGAAATGGATCAAAATAAATTTTTAGAGTTAGCCTCCACTCAAACCCTGCTCGCCGATGGCGCGATGGGAACCATGCTGCATGCACGCGGCGTGGGATTTGAGAAATGCTTCGACGAACTTAACCTTGCGAATCCATCGGCAGTGGCCGAGATACATCGCTCCTACATCGAAGCGGGCGCGCAGCTGATCATTACAAATACCTTCGGAGCCAACCGCTTCAAACTCGGCAAACATGGACTCCAGGATGACGTTATCAAGATCAACAAGGCAGGCGTGGACCTTGCCAGGCGTGTCGTCTCCGCATCCTTCAGGGATGTGCTGGTGGCTGGGGATGTGGGTCCACTTGGGGTGAGGATCGCTCCGTATGGCAGAGTCAAGCCAGAGCAGGCTCGTGAGGCGTTCGCGGAGCAGATCCGCGCGCTGGCTGAATCGGGTGTGGACCTGGTCGTCATCGAAACGTTCAGCGATCTGTATGAGATCCGTGAAGCGATCAAAGCTGCGCGTCAGGTCTGTGATCTGCCGGTCGTTGCATCCGTCACCTTTACGCGCGATGACAGGACACTCCTGGGTGATGATCCAGTCAAAGTGGCACGCGCACTCAAAGAGGCAGAGGTGGACGTAATCGGTGTCAACTGTTCGGGTGGGCCCACTCAACTCCTGCGTTTGCTGAAACAAATGAAATACGCAGTGCCGGATGGATTATTTTGGGTAAAACCAAATGCAGGCTGGCCTGAGCAGGTTGGCGGGCGCATTATGTACCCCGCCGACGCGGAATACTTTGGTGATTACGCGCTCTCATTTCGCGAGGCAGGCGCAGGCATCGTGGGTGGATGCTGCGGGACGACCCATCAGCACATTGCCGCAATGAGAAAGGCACTTGACACCGCCCCGCAGATACGATCAACCGAGATCACCATTTTGCCACAGGAGGAAATGACCGAAACTGCACAGGAGCAACCAACCCAGTTTGCACAAAAATTGACTGCAGGTGCATTTGCGATTTCGGTGGAAATGGATCCTCCCCGTGGACTCTCGACCCACAAATTGATCGCGGGCGCATCCCTCCTGGCTGACGCGGGCGCGGACGTCATCAACGTTGCCGACTCTCCGATGGCGCGCATGAGAATGTCAGCCTGGGCAGTGTGTGATATTGTGCAACGAAAGGTTGGGGTGGAGACGACGCTCCACTTCCCCACTCGCGGCAGGAACCTTCTGCGGGTGCAGGGAGATCTGCTTGCCGCGCACGCGCTTGGAATCCGCAATGTGTTCGTTGTCATGGGTGACCCAACCTCCATTGGTGATTATCCGGAAGCCATGGATAATTATGACCTTGTGCCATCTGGTTTGATCAAACTCATCAAACAGGGATTTAACACCGGCCTCGATCATTCAGGTACATCCATCGGTCAGCCGACGAATTTTTTTGTCGGCGCGGCACTCAATTTGTGCCCCCCTGATATCGAAACCGAGATCAAGAACCTGCATCGCAAGATCAAGGCAGGCGCGGACTTTTTCCTCACACAACCGGTGTATCGCGCTGAAGATGGGCCCAGGCTACTGGAAGCCTATAAGAAAAAATATGGGAACTTGGATAAGCCGGTGCTTGTGGGAATCCTGCCTTTGGTTAACGTCAGGCATGCAAGCTTTTTACATAACGAAGTACCTGGTATTTTCATCCCGGATGAGACACGAGCGCGCATTGAAGCCGCGGGGGAGGACGGCGTCAAAGTCGGGGTGGAGGTGGCAGTCGAGCTGATTGACCAGCTCAAGGCCTGGGCAGGAGGCGTGTACATCATGCCGCAGTTCAACAAGTTTGACATGGTTGCTGAGATCATCGAGGCAATCAAGTGAGTTTTATCCATTAAAATCAACATCCTATCACGTGAAAATGGGAACGGATGGTAGAATTAAACCATCTTGTTCCCATTTTTTATACAGGACTGCCATGCTTCTCACAATTGACATCGGCAATACCAACGTCACACTCGGTCTGTATAGCGGCAACGTTCTGGATTCGCACTGGCGGCTTGCCACGGACCACGCCCGTATGCCCGATGAATACGGTCTGCAGTTCCAGGGGCTTTTACAGAACGCAGGACACACCATCAAGGATCTAAACGCAATCTGTCTCGCGTCGGTTGTGCCGCAATTGACAGGCCGTGTAGTTCAGGCATGCAGGGAATATCTCGAACAAGAGCCTTTTATTGTAGATGTTGGAATTAAAACTGGAATCAAAGTGCGTTACGAAGATCCCAAGGGAGTGGGTGCAGATCGCATTGCCGACGCTGTGGCAGTAATGTACCTGCATGGCGGCCCCGCCTGTGTGATCGACTTTGGGACTGCTACAACATTCAACGCTCTCACCAAGGATGGTGAATATCTTGGCGGGGCAATCACTGCCGGCATCAACCTTGCAACTGAAGCACTCTTCACACATGCTGCAAAACTTCCGCGTATTGACCTGCAGAGACCTCCCTCAGTCATTGGCAGGAATACCGTCCATGCCATGCAGGCAGGTCTGTTGTTTGGATATGTTAGCATGGTGGAAGGCATGGTTGAACGCTTCCGACTGGAACTCGGTCCACAAATGAAGGTGATCGCAACGGGCGGTCTGGCTGAGATCATTGCGCAGGAAACTGACGTGATACAAATCATCGCACCCTGGCTCACGCTGGATGGTTTACGCATTCTCTGGGACCTGAACCATCCACTATAGAACACACTGAAAATATCGCATGAAACAATTGAATAGGCTGCTGGCGGGAATTGTCATGTTATTGACTGCTTGCAGCGGTACCATCCCTACATCCCAACCTACACCCATTTGGACACAAACGTCTCTCGCGCCAACGGGCACTGCCACCGTTAAGGCAACCGACAGCCCCACCCCGTCGTCTACCCCATTGCCCGTCCCCACCCGCACATGGGTAATCCAAGGGCCGGGAGATGTTACAGTGCCGATCCTGCTCTACCATCGCATTAGAATTTCCCCCAACGAGAGCCGGTACTCTGTGTCACCTGAAAAGTTTGAAGAGGAGATTCAGCTTCTTCAGGATTGGGAATACACCAGTATAACAATTGCCATGCTGATAAAAGCCATTACGGAGGGCACAGAACTTCCGCCGCGGCCGATCCTTATTACATTCGATGACGGGCATGAGGACAACTACACAAATGCCTTCCCGATCCTGCAGAAGCATGGCTTTGCCGGCGTGATCTATATTGTGGGCAATTATCTGGGCGCAGATGGTTTTATGGACCGCGAACAGATCCTGGAAATGCATGATGCGGGCTGGGACGTGGGCAGCCACAGCATGAACCACTACGACCTGACAAAGCTTGACCAAGATCATGTGTGTATCGAGATCAAAGCATCGAAGAACAAGCTCGAGCATATACTGGGGATCGACATCCTCACGTTTGCATATCCATTCGGCGCAAAGAATAAAGCTGCCATGAGCTGCGTCCATGAAGCCGGCTATATCGCTGCCATGGGCGCGGAAGGCTATGCTGACAGCCAGGGAAAATGGAATTTATATAATCTGCAACGCGTCGAAATAAAAAGCTCTGAAACCGTAAATTCCTTTACCCGCTTCCTCTCATGGCAGGGTCCCATTGAATAAGCGGCAGTGTCGGTATGCCTGCCCCCTTTGTTAACAGATCTCTTAGAGTAATTTCCTTGTCACGTGTTTCTGTGCGCGCTATAATCAGTGCCGCTATCAAGGAGTAAGAACCATGCCCGTTTATACATACCGCTGCGAATCGTGTGGTGTACAGTTCGAGCG
>JANMSY010000579.1:0-7089 GCA_031389865.1 Anaerolineales bacterium
CATCCACCCGGTGGCCTTTGCTGTTAATTTATTTTAATATATTCCCCCGTTAAAAAATTTGCGCTTACAACCATTTTAAAAAGCTATATTTGTTACCGCCCTGGGTATAATTGGCGAATGCCAAACCTATCCCCCTCCGCACAAAAAATTCAGGACCAGCTCACATCACTTGGATACGAGTACACCGTGATCGAACATGCAGAGTCCACGCGCACCGCGCAGGAAGCCGCGGACCGCGCCGGCTGTGAACTCGGTCAGATCGTGAAGTCACTCATCTTCAAGGGAAAGGATTCGGGCAAGCCGATCCTTGTGCTGACCAGTGGTGCAAACCGCGTGGATGAGAAGCGCATCAGCGACTACGCGGGAGAAACCATCGGCCGCGCAGATGCCGATTTCGTGCGGGCAGTTACCGGCTTCGCGATCGGGGGCGTGCCTCCTGTTGGTCACATCCAAAAGATGGAAGCCTATCTCGATGAGGATTTCCTCCAATATAAAACCATCTGGGCCGCGGCAGGAACGCCCAATGCGATATTTGAGTTGAATACCGAAGACCTGCAAAAGATGACGAGCGGAAAAATTGTACGAGTGAAATGAAGGATATTTACCATTATCAATCCCTGACTGAAAATTTATCGAGCAGTGGGATGCCAGCCACTGAGCAAATGAAAGAGATTGCAGATGCGGGCGTTAAGGTGGTTATTAATCTCGCGCCGCATGATGTGCCGAATGCTCTTCCCAATGAGGGTGAACTCGCAAATACTCTGGGGTTGGAATATATCAACATCCCTGTTCTTTGGCGCGCGCCCGAGTCAGATGCATTGATCCAATTTATGGACACGATGGATTCTCATGCGGGCAAAAACATCCTTGTGCATTGTGAAGCCAATTACCGGGCCAGTGCCTTCGTTATGCTTTATCGGGTCCTGCGCCTGGGTTGGAACAAAGCGGATGCAATCCCCGTTATGGAAAAGATGTGGAACCCGGAAGATTTTCCCGTCTGGGAAAGGTTCATTGATGAACATCTGGAAAACCGGGTCATTGGGGTGATTTTCCCGGGAAATATGCTCCAGCAGGCATAAACTCATCTCAAAATTAAGTTTGGGATGAGTTTATTGTTTAATCATTTGCAACAGGGCATCCTTTGTCGTAAAATCTTACAGAGTGCCGCAAAATCTGAAGACCCAGCTTTCACGCCGCTCCAAAAGTGTAGTAGAGTATGAGACAATCGGTAACAGACCAACCGAAGGAGGCTGAATGGCTACGACTATTTCCAAACCCGCAGCGGACGATGCGTCCCGCCCCATGGCGGAGGAGGCGGATTTCCTACAGATCAAATCCATTGACCACGTCCATTTCTATGTGGGCAATGCCAAACACGCCATGTATTACTGGTGGAAGGCGTACGGATTCAAGCCCGTGGCCTATTCCGGGCTTGAGACTGGCAACCGCGCTTTTGCTTCGTATGTTCTTGAATCGGGGCAGGCGCGGTTTGTTGTTTCTGCGGCGTACGCGCCCTCGAGTGAGATCGCCGCACATCACATGGTCCACGGCGATGGCGTAAAAGCCATCGCGATGGAAGTGGACGATGTTGAAAAGGCATGGCATGCAACGACTTCCCGCGGCGGCAAATCCGTGTGGACGCCGCGCGAGGAAAAGGATGATCACGGCATATTCCGCACCTGCGCGATTCAGGCGTATGGCGAAACTCTACATGTCTTTGTGGACCGCGGCGACTACAAAGGAGTCTTTGCGCCCACGTACAAACCGATCAGTTATGAAGCCGAGTCCACCGGGCTCGCCGCCATCGATCATATCGTTGGCAACGTGCAGCTTGGCAAGATGAATTACTGGGTCAACTACTATCATCAGGTGATGGGCTTCCGCCAGCTTATGGCCTTCGATGACAAGGACATCTCCACTGAATATTCGGCGCTCATGTCCAAGGTCATGCAGAACGGCAACGGACGCGTCAAATTTCCGATCAACGAACCCGCCGAAGGACGCCGCAAGAGTCAGATCGAGGAATACCTCGATTACTACCTTTCGCCTGGGGCACAGCACATCGCCATTATCACGGGCAACATCCTTGACACCGTGGACAAGCTTCGCTCACGCGGCGTTGAATTTCTGCGCGTGCCAGATACCTATTACGAGGCACTCCCCGACCGTGTGGGGTCGATCAAGGAGGATATGAAAGCCGTCCACGACCTTGGCATCCTCGTCGACCGCGACGATGAAGGCTATCTCCTGCAGATCTTCACCCGTCCCATCCAGGATCGCCCAACGATGTTCATTGAAGTCATCCAGCGCCGTGGCGCGCAGGGTTTTGGCAAGGGCAATTTCAAGGCCCTGTTCGAATCGATAGAAGCCGAACAGGAACGACGCGGAAATTTATAAAAAGGGAAATATGCCGTTGCCCTGGTTTCGATACGAGCGAAAAAACACTCGCTCTACTCAACCAGCGGCTCCTCGCAATTAAGGGAAAATACAATATGAAATTTGCAACTGTATCAACGCTGCGCGCGACGTCCCAGCCTGCTCTGGTGATGGATGACCGCGTCTTCACCCTGCCGTACCCTGACATGCACGCGGTCCTTGCCGCGGGCGCAGAAAAGGCTGCGCGCAAAGCATCGAAGGAACCCCTGACTTTTGATGAGGTCAGTTTCCTGTCGCCGATCAAGCCAACCACCCTGCGTGATGGATACGCTTTTGAACAACATGTGAAGACGGCCAACAAGAATCGTGGGCGGGAAGTGCCTGAAGAGTGGTATCAGTTCCCTGTCTTCTACTTCGGAAATCCCAACGCAGCATTCGGACATGAAGATGTCATCCCCTATCCAGCATACACGAATGCACTGGACTATGAAGTCGAGATCGCGGCGATCATCGGCAAAGGCGGAATCGATATCAAACCTGAAGATGCACCCGATCATATCTTCGGCTATACCATATTCAATGATTGGTCAGCACGAGATATACAACGCAAGGAAATGGCGATCGGACTCGGCCCGGCAAAGGCAAAGGATTTCGCGTCCTCTTTTGGACCCGTGATCGTCACGCATGAATCCATTGCCGACAAAGCAGTGGGACGCCCGGGCGTGTATGACCTGTCAGTGGTCGCGAGAGTCAATGGCGTGGAATTGTCCCGAGGCAATTTCAAGGATATGTACTGGTCGTTCGGCGACATTATCGCGCGTGCATCCGAATCAGTGATGCTGAATCCAGGCGATGTGATCGGCTCGGGAACGGTGGGCACGGGCTGCCTGCTTGAACTGACGAAGTTCCAGGGTCCATGGCTCAACCACGGAGACATTGTTGAAATTGAGATCGAACGGATCGGAGTTCTACGAAATACGATCGAACCTGAAGCCAGAGGTGATGGCAAGCTGCGCGCATCCTAATTTCATGGAACAGCGCGCTCCTGAAAGCGTTAATTCACATGAATTCGATGCTTGAAAGGATAACCATGAAACAAAAACTGCCTGCCATATTCCTGGGAGTGCTGTTCATAACAGCATGCAACCTCCCAGTACCGGTGACTCCCGTTGCTCAAACAGAAACACCCATTGTGATTCCCACCAGCACAACCGATGCGGGTGGCGTTGTCACACTTAATAATGTAACCTTCACTCTCCCTTTGGGAGTGGCAAATGATGCCCAATCTGAAATGGCTTCGGCCGTCACAGATGCCAGCAATGCGCCATGGTTCGACGTTGCGCCTGCCCATCTGAAATTTACACTGACAGGGTATCAGGTGCAGGATAAGTTCCATGAGACACAGATCCTGGTTTTTCCTGCTGATGAATATGCACAACTAAACCCCACCGCGGGCGAACAGATTGAAAAAGTTAAAGCTATTCTCGCGGGTTCCCCTTTATCCGGGGATGCAATGCCGGTAGTCCCATTCTTCAATGCCGTGCAGCAATTTACATCCAGGATGCAGGTCATCAATTTTCAAAACGGACGCGGGATTCGCTTCGTGACCCAGTACGCTCAATATCCCGCGCCGATCAACAACCATGAGTTGTTTTATCACTTTCAAGGGTTGACGAACGATGGCAAATATTACGTGATCGCGATCCTGCCCGTTGAGTCCTCCATTCTTGCACAGGATGAGAAGCCAGAATCACCTGTGCCTTCGGGAGGCGTGGCTCTTCCCGCTGCAACCGCACCCGATGCAGCTTATTATGATGCGGTCACTGAAGCATTGAATGCCATGTATGAAGACTCGTTCAACCCATCGCTCTTTCAACTGGATGCCGTGATTCAATCCATTATGGTGACACCCTAAGGAGGTAACATGCCTTTTTATCACAAGCTTGGAGAGCTCCCCCACAAGCGTCACACCCAGTTCCGCAAACCGAACGGAGAGCTATATCGTGAAGAGTTAATGGGATTGGAAGGATTCTCATCCATTCAATCCATCCTGTATCACAACTTTCTGCCCCCGCGCGTGAAGCACATGGAGGACCTCGGCTCACGCCTGCCCGAAACGGTGGACTTTGGTCCCATACGTCATCGCGCATTCAAGACTGATGATGCGCCGCTGGGAACGGATGCCGTCTCGGCGCGTATCCCGCTGCTGGCAAACAGGGATGTGATTCTGGGCACTGCGCGTCCCACAAAAAATATGGACTATTTTTATCGCAACGCACAGGCCTACGAAACGTGGTGGGTACATGAAGGCAGCGGTACGTTGAAATCACAGTTTGGAAACCTGAAGTTCCGCACAGGCGATTACATTGTGATTCCCTTTGGAACGACATGGCAGATGCACATTGACGGCGACGAAGCGCGTTTTTTCACCATTGAAAACCCCTCGCAGATCGTGCCACCGAAACGCTATCGCAATCACTTCGGTCAATTGCTCGAACATGCACCCTACAGCGAACGCGATATCCGCCTGCCTGAGGAACTGGAAACACATACCGAACGTGGTGAGTTTGAGGTGCGCATCAAAGTGCGCGACAGACTCAGCAAACACATACTGGATTACCATCCCTTCGATGTGGTCGGTTGGGATGGCTATCTCTATCCGTGGATCTTCAACATCGAAGATTTCGAACCGATCACGGGGCGCGTCCACCAGCCGCCGCCGGTGCATCAGACCTTCGAAGCACATAACTTCGTGGTGTGCTCATTCGTGCCGCGCCTGTTCGACTATCATCCGGATTCGATCCCCGCACCGTACAACCACTCAAATATCAACTCGGATGAGGTCATTTACTATGCTGAGGGCAACTTCATGTCACGCAAGGGCATCGACCGCGGCGACATCAGCATGCACCCGTACGGTCTTGCTCACGGTCCGCAGCCTGGGATGACGGAGGCAAGCATCGGTGCCAAAGAGACAAAGGAACTGGCTGTCATGGTGGATACGTTCTATCCCCTGCACCTCACCACGCATGCCCTCGAAATGGAAAAGCCCGAGTACATGTCCACGTGGCTGGAGGGCAATGGGGAGTAAAATAAACGGGCAGCAAATTACCAAAGAAAAACGGCGAGCAACTACTGCTCGCCGTTTTTAGGAGAATGCAGATGAATCTATCAACGTCGCAGATCAAGGATCCAAAGTTCAGGAAGGTCGCACAGAAGATCATTGCAGAAATGAAACGCCTGCAAGTACCCGGGCTGGCAGCGGGAATCTGGCACAAGGGGAGGGAATATACAGCGGGGTTCGGTATTACAAGCGTGGAACATCCGCTCCCCGTCACAGCAGACACGCTGTTCCAGACGGGTTCAATCAGCAAAACGTTCACAGGGACCGTACTCATGCAGTTGGTCGAGCAGGGAAAGGTCGATCTGGACGCACCTGTGAAGAAATATATCGAGGACTTCAGCGTCCTTGATAAGGACGTGAGCGAGAAAGTCACTGTCCGCCAGCTGCTCACGCACATGGGTGGATGGGTCGGCGATTACTTCAATGATTTTGGCAACGGTGACGACGCGCTCGATAAGATGGTAAAAGACATCGCCAGGATGCCTCAGGTTCAGCCGCTGGGGACGATCTGGTCGTATAACAATACGGGTTTCAATGTCGCTTCACGGATCATTGAAGTCGTTACGAAGAAGCCCTATGAACAGGCCATGCAGGAAATGCTGCTCGACCCGCTTGGGCTGGACATGACCTTCTTTTATCCCAGCGATATCCTGTTTACGCACCGCTTCGTGGTGGGGCATCAGAAGGTCAGGAATAAGGTGCAGGTGGCGCGTCCGTGGGCAATTGGCAGGGCAGGCAACGGCGTGGGAGGAGTCGTGAGCACTGTCCGCGATCTGCTGACCTATGCGCGCTTCCACATGAGCAGAGGGATGAGGAACGTTATCACAGGGAAAAGCCTGAAAGCGATGCGCGTCCCACAAGCGGATGCAGGTGCGCGCGGCATGATGGGCATCACGTGGTTCATTCGCAAGGTAGGCGATGTGACGGTTTATTCCCACGGGGGTGCGACGAATGGTCAGCAGGCGTATTTCTTTTTCATCCCCGAAAAAGATTTCGCGTGCGCGATCCTGACAAACAGTGATGATGGCGGCATCATTACTGCGGGCGTATCCTCCAGGGCATTGGATTTGTATTTCAATGCTAAATCAAAATTGCCCGGGCCCATTGAGACGCCTGCTGCCAGACTCAAGGAATATGTTGGGCGTTACAAAATTGGCACGGAATGTTTCGACCTTAAAGTCAAAGGCGGGCATTTGATCTATCACCATATTCCGCTTGGGGGCTTCCCCATGCCTGATACTCCTCCAGGACCTGCCATGCCGCGCATGCGCTTCTCCTTTTATGAACACGACAAGGTCATCGGCCTGGATGAGCCGTATAAGGGTGCGCTTGGGGAATTCTTCCGCGATGAAAAAGGCGGACTGCAATTCTTCCGCATTGGGGCACGCGCTCACAAGAAACTGGAGACAGAAGAATATTTGTGAAGCAGTCCTAAAGAGGTGTAACCTAGGGTGTGGTCTAAATTTTCGGGGAAGAGGAGCGTTGGTAGAGAGCCTTGCCATGCTTGAAATTGCGCCAGGGATTTTTCTTGGGTGGCGGGGGTTCTTGGATAGGTTGCTCGGGTAAGGGTTTACCAAAATCGCCTTGGC
>JANMSY010000593.1:0-6965 GCA_031389865.1 Anaerolineales bacterium
CCCAGGATCGTGAGCAACCCAACAAGTGAGCCTAATGACAGCACACCGCCGTTGAAGATGAATGCCGCCAGTACTCCACCGGCGAGCGCCCATGGCAAGGTGAAGAAGGTTAATATGGCAAGGCGCCAGTTGCCAAAGGAAGTATAAAGAAGGAAGAATATCGCGATCACTGCGACTGTTCCAGCGATGAGCAAACGTTGTTGAGCAGCCTGCCGCTCTGCATATTCGCCAAGCACCTCCGCGTGATATCCCAATGGGAGGTTCATTGCGCGAATGGTATCTTCAACATCTTCTGCCACGGAGCCGAGATCGCGCCCGCGTACATTGGCTGAGACATCAATCTTGCGCGATTGTGCTTCACGTTCAATAACATTGGGAGATGGCAGCAATTCTACGCGAGCCACATCTGCCAAACGAATACGCGCGCCGGAAGGTGTATCGATCATGAGGTTTTCAATGTCAGTGAGGCTGTCGCGCGCTTCAGGTATGCTCCAGACATTTACACCGAATACCTTTCCATCTCTATAAAGATCACCAACTTCTTCGCCAGTCATCAGAACGGAGGCTGCCCTACGGACATCTCCGGGCTTAAGGCCATAGGCTTCTGCTGCTGCAAGATCTACTTGAACTTCTATTTGAGGGACATCCACCTGGAGCTGTACCTTTAAATCCACGGCGCCATCGATGCCTTCCATGCTCTGACGGATTAGTTCGGCTTGGCTGCGCAAGGTTTCCAGTTCAGGGCCATAGATGCGCACGACGATGGTATCGCTGGACCCGGTTAGAACCTCCCTGATCCTTTCCTTTAGATATGTTTGCACGTCGCGGACCAGCCCGGGGTAGCCATCGACTGTTTCCTGAATTTTTGCCAGAGTTGAGTCGTAATCCACATCTGGTTCGATGCTGATCCAATTCTCAGTGAAGTACATGCCAACCACTTCATCTGCATTCCTGGCTTGCCCGATATGGGCACCAAAATTACGAACGCCTGGAATAGACCTTAATTCCTTACTGGCCTGGGTGGTAATACGAACTGCCTCCGGACGCGAAGTTCCGGGCTTGGCCAGCCAGTGCATGAGAAAATCTGTCTCTTTAAAGGATGGCAGCAATTCCTGCTTAAGCAGTGGTAGCACAATAAGACCCGCCAACACGAAGAATGCAATCGTGCCATAAGCCAAGGCAGGCAATTGAATGACCCGTGCAAGCACCTTATCATAGTGACGATGCAGCCAGGTGACAACTGGAGACTGGCGATGCTCAAGGGGCGCATTGGACATAAAGATGAAGACCAGCGCCGGTGTGACAGTCAGCGCGATGATCGGAGAGATCAACCCCGCCACTACGTAGGCACCGGCAAGCGGACGGAAGAATGCGCCTGATAAGCCTTCCAAAAAGAATACCGGCAGCAATGCTGCTATTTCGATCAAGGAAGCATAGATGATTGCGCCGCGTACTTCCACGGATGAATCAAGGATGATTCGCGCAATTGATAGTTTGCTTCCTTCCTTGATAAGCTGTCTGAGACGTCGTATGTTGTTTTCAACATTCACAATCGCATCATCAACGACGGCGCCGATCGCAATTGATAAGCCTGCCAGGACCATTACATTGATGGTTGTCCCACGGAGATTGAGTATGAACAGCGAGGCCATTAGTGACATTGGGATGATCGTAGCGCTGATCAAGGCGACACGCCATTCATAGAGGAAGAGCAGCAGAACGAGGATGACCAGGAACGCACCAACGAGCAGTGAATCCGTTAGATTATCAATCGACATCTCGATGAACGTTGCAGGCCTGAATATAGTTGTATCAATCGTGATATTCGGCAGGCCCGGCTCCATCTCTTTAAGAGCTGCTTCCACGCCACGAGTTACATCGAGCGTATTGGCCCAGGGAAGTTTTTCAACGATGAGCATAAGACCGGGGCCATCATTAATGACAGCGTCACCGATAAGCGGTCTTGTATCTATAACGACTTCGGCTACATCACCCAGGAGCAGTGGCGAGCCATCACTCTTTTTTCTGTCGTTGATCGGGATCGATGCCAGATCTGCTGGTGTGATGATCGGCAAAACGGGATGGATTCCAAGCCGTTGGTTTGGCGTATCGATAAAACCACCTGTCCCGATAACGCCACCAGTGGCATACTTTAATAATCCTGCATCCAATGCATTGGCAGTGACATTCATAACTTCGTTAAGCGATACATCATAGGTCTGCATTTTCTGTGGGTCAACGCGTACCTGGGGTATTTCCATGCGTTCTCCCCAAATGGGCACATTGGCTACACCGGGTACACCTAATAGGCGCGCTCTGATCTTCCAGAAGGTGATCGTTGAAAGTTGTATCTGATCGTAATCATCTGATGTGATGCCGATCTTCATGACCCGGCTCGTTGAGGAGAGAGGCTGGATCATGGTAGGTGGAGTTGCCCAGCTTGGCAGGGAAGGCGCCACTGTGGAAAGGCGCTCCTGCACCAATTGCCGAGCCAGGATCAGATCAGTTCCAGGCTTAAAGATAAGAACGATTGAAGACAGATCCGGGACCGATTTGGAGCGCATGACATCCAGGCCAGGCACACCGTTTAGGGCCTGTTCCAGTGGAACCGTGACCAACTCCTCCACTGCCGAGGCGGAAAGCCCAAGACATTGTGTTTGGATCTCCACCCTGGGGGGAGCAAACTCTGGGAATACATCCACTGGTGCATTACGCAATTGCGAAATGCCCAAGGCCATCAGTGCTACTGCCAGAAAAACGATCAGGAACCGGTATTGAAGGCTGGCTTTAACAATCCATCGCATTAGATACCTCCGTGCGGTTAGTGTCCACCACCCACTCCAGACTCAGCACCATACAACATGGCGGCTCCAACTATTACGATCGAGGCGCCGACCTCCGGACCTTCGGAAAAGACCACATTATCGCCATCAATGAAGTCGATAACAACTGGGACACGCACGTAGGTGAGAGGCTCAGCGTTTGTATACACCCAGGTTTCGCCATGCAGCCCATAGATCAACGCACCAAAAGGCACGACCTTCTTTTGGGTTCCATTGCCCTGCTTGGTAAGCTCCACAAGTACACGCTGTCCGGGCCCAAAATTGTGATTTGAGCCTTCGAGGTTGAAATACAACGAGGTCTCTTGAGAAATATCTGGATTCAAGTTATCAAGAGCTAACCCATCAACATTCTTTTCTGTGACAGATAAGCCAGTTGCGTTTGCATCGCCCAATGGAAAGATGAGCGCGGCTTCATCCCGATTTAACTCTTCCAACTCACTTTTGATCAAAGGGACACGTACCCATAACTCTGTAAAGGTGGTTGGGGCCGACGGCTCCAATACTACTGGGGCTACAGAACCCTCAACTGATGCGGATGGCGCGGGGGCGTCAGATTCAAAGAGCGGAGATTGAACCACTGTGCCTGCATAGGATTGCTTCTGCGTGACTGTTTCTTCGCGGACGACAGCCAGTTGAATATCGAGCCGTTCAGCTGCCTTCTCGGTCAGGGTGATCGTGTTGAATTCTGTTCCCTCGATAGGCACAAGCGTAAAGTGGTGTACGGCTTCCGGTGCTTCAGCTTTTGGTGCGCAGGCTGAAAGCAGTAATGTAATAACCACCATCCAAATTATTGTTCTGTTCATTTTATGTCCTTCCTTTTTATTTTTATTAATCGTCTGCCGCGGCAGGAAGAAGCCCAAGGTCCGCTTCGCGGCTGGCTTCACCGAAACGCAAATACAAAACGGGCAAAACAAACAGGTTGATCAGAGTTGTAGTTACCAGGCCTCCCAGGATAACGAAAGCCATCGGGCGCAAGACCTCGTGACCGGCAACGTTATTGGAGAGCGCGAAAGGTAAAAAGACCAATGCTGTGATCAATGCGGTCATTACGACCGGTGCAGTTTGCTCATTTGCTCCGCTCACTATCAGCCTGGTACCAAAGGCCTCGCCTTCATATTCCAGTCGTTCATAGCGGCTGACCAACATGACGCTGTTGCGTATGGCAATCCCTAGAACTGCAAGCATTCCAAGTGCCGAACCAAGGGTGAGCGCACCGCCATTGACCAGATAAGCTGCCAATACAGCTCCAGCCAGGGAGGCAGGCACAGTAAGCAGCGATACCAGCGCGAGCCGCCAACTATGGAAGGATGCCTGTAGAAGAAGCAAAATTCCCGCCAGCGTAATAATGATGGCAACCCATACACGCTGTGAAGAAGCGGCCACCGCGGGATTCACGCCGAGGATCTCAGCATGATATTCCAGCGGAAATGCCACTGTACCGAGCGTGCGCTCTATATCAGCGGTAACAGCTCCCAGGTCACGCCCTTCCACGTTAAAAGTAATGTCCAGATATGGTGAGACATCCTGGCGTCTTATGACTTGCGGAGACGATACGATACTTACATCTGCCACATCTTCGAGACGCACATGACCACCACTGGGTGTATCGATCAGCATGGCATTAATATTGTCTAAATTCTGGCGTGCTGCGGGGATGCTTGTTACGAGCACGTCAAATACTTTTTGATCCTCGAAGAGGCTGCCTACTCGAATTCCAGAGAAAACCACTGCGGCAGTTCGGCGGACATCGCCTGGTTTGATCCCATAAGCCTGAGCCCTTTCCAGATCAACCTTGATCTCCAAAGTGGCCTCTGCAATAGGATTGTTGACTTCAAGATCCACAACGCCGTCAACTCCTGCGATTGCATCCTTTACCGTTACTGTCTGAGTTTCCAGAGTAGAAAGGTCTTCGCCAAAAACACGCACGACCATATCTTCACCAGTTCCTGGAATAGCTTCTGCCAGGGTGCGTTGCAAATAGGTCGTTACCTCTGAAGAAAGCCCCGGGTAACCATTAATTATATTTTGAACAGTAGATACTGTCGCATCGTAGTCTGCTGTAGGGTCTAATGTGACCCAAATTTCAGCCGAGTTGATGGCGGAGGTTTGATCTGCAAAAGTTGCACGACCTATATGGGCGCCAACGTTGCGAACGCCTGCGATCGCTCGTAGTTCGGTAGTGACACGTGCCACGACCCGATCCATTTCAAGGCGGGATGTACCGGAAGGACCATCCAGGTGTATAAGGATATTTGGCTCTGTAAATGATGGAAGGAGTCGGTCTGATTTAAGGAACGGTACAGCGAGCAAACCAACCACGAGCAGAACACTCACAACGATCAAGGCCAGACGCGGGGCGTTGACAAAGCGATTAAGCCCGCGTTCATATGTGCGCTGCAACCAGGGTCGCACAGGGGATGGGCGCTGCTCAAACGAAATATCAGATAGAAAGATCATGCTCAATGCCGGCGTAACAACTAATGCAACCAGCATGGATGCGAATAGCGCCAACACATACGAGAGGGCGAGTGGCCGAAGAAATGCAGCAGAGGTGCCGTTCAAAAAGAAGAGCGGCAGTACTGCCAGGACCAGGATAAGTGAGGCAAAAAAGACTGTGTTGCGCATCTCGGAAGATGCATCCAGGATCGTGCTGGCTACCGATCTCTGATACGTCCTGACGCGGTTTTCCCGCATGCGTCGCGCGATATTTTCCATATCGATGATGACATCGTCAATGATCATGCTGACCGCCACCACCAGCCCCGCAATGGTTAACATGTTAAGCGTTTCACCACGCAGATGGAGCACAAGGCCCGCGGCTATAAGTGATAATGGGATAACGATCACTCCGATCAAGACAAGCCGCCAATCGTATAGAAAAACGAAGAGCACAATGATTATAAGCAGCGCGCTGATCAACAGTGAGTTGCCCAAATTGCTCATCGCCATTTCAACAAAGGAAGCAGGGCGGAATAGCTGGCTGTCAACTTCAACACCGCCAAGGCCGGGTTGTAAGTCGGCGAATGCGGCCTCCACGTCACGGGTTACATCCAGGATATTTGCTCCCGGGGCTTTATTGATGACCAGCAGGAGACTTGGACCGTCATTGATGACCGCATCTCCGACCATCAATTGATGATCTTCAACCACAGTGGCAACATCACCCAGTAAGATCGAAGATGCGCCTTCGACGGGTACTTTGGATAGATCCTCCGGGGTTGTAATAGGCAGGACATGCCAAATGCCAAGCCGCTGATTAGGAGTATCAATGAAACCACCTGTGCCGGGGGTCGAAGCTTGTATAAAACTTAATGGGGATACCCAGAGAGAATTCCCGGTAGTCCTTAAGACCTGTTGCAGTGTTATGCCCTGTGCCTGCATCCGTTCCGGATCTATTTGAACCTGAAGCTGTCGTTCGCGCTGTCCCCAGATCGCTACGTTGGCTACGCCGGGTACACCCAGTAAACGCGGAGTAATTGTCCAACGGGCGAGTACCGACAGTTCTATCAGCGATAGCTCTTGTGATGAAAGCCCAACGATCATGAAACGGCTTGTTGAGGAAAGCGGCTGGATCATGACCGGGGGTTTTGATACCGGCGGCAATGAGTATGCCTGCGTAAGACGCTCTGCCACCATTTGACGTGCCTGATAGAGATCGGTTCCAGGCTCGAAGTAAATGCGGATCGAGGACAACCCGGGAACGGATTCAGACCGAATGGTATCAAGCCACGCTACACCATTGAGCAGACTTTGCTCCATTGGAACAGTGATCAATTGCTCCACTTCCTCAGCTGAAAGCCCAAGGGCCTCTGTCTGGATCTCCACGTAGGGCGGTGAGAACTCAGGCAGGACGTCTATGGGCATTTCGCGCAATTGAAGCACACCCGTTATCATAACTGCCAGAGCAACGATAACCACCAGGAATCGAAAGCTCAAGCTTGATCTAATTATTGAACGCATCATGGATTTGGTCTCCTTATAAAATTAATTCCGAATTTAACGCTTGTTGCATAAATTTCTACCGCTAGGTATGCGGCGCTATGTAAACTTTCAGTTGCGAAAATATGGGCAAAAAATAAGATTTTGATCTAGCAAATTATGCAGTACTCTGTAGACACAACC
>JANMSY010000154.1:0-4554 GCA_031389865.1 Anaerolineales bacterium
GTTTGCCAAGGTTTGTGACGGCAAGTAAAAAATTTGGAGGGTACTCATTGGGTGTTGCATCGAAGTCGCCTCAACGGCGTATTAACAAAGCGGCTCACGGATGATCCGTGAGCCAACCTGGTTCTTCCAAAGCAAACTGCTGGTATCCTACGCCCGCAAGGATAACATGAGGGTTGTGCCATGTCAATGAAATTGCACAAGAAAATCAGAAAGTAGGATGGCAATTTGGCGGTGCTATAATCTGTTCAAGAATAGCAAGCGGACACCTTGTTCAAAGAATTATCATTAAAAAGAAGTCACCAGGTATTCAGTAATTTTTGTATTAGCTCATGATGAATATGACAAACCAACCCCCACTTATCTGGCAAGACCCTGCCTGGCTGAAACAAGCCAGTGACTGGATTCACGCGGAGGCCAAGCGTCAAGCGATTGATATTACTGGCAAAATCGAACAGCCGCATATACAGCCATGGTCAACAGTATTGCACGTTCCCACCGATGAAGACACACTGTTCTTCAAAGCGACTGCGGCCGATACAATCTATGAATCAGCATTGACCCAACTGCTGGCTACATGGTATCCAGATTGCATGCCCGAACTGCTGGCGGTCGATACCACGCGTGGCTGGATGTTGATGCGCGATGGTGGCGAACCGTTGCGCGCATCCATTCGACCCACGCAGGATATTAAGCCATGGGAACCTGTCATCATGCGCTACGCCGAATTACAAATCGGACTCGCCGAACATGTCTCCGAGATTTTGGCTTTGGGGATTCCCGATCGTCGCCTTACAGTGCTCCCTGCACTTTATACACAACTGCTCACAGATGAGGAGAGTCTGATGATCGGTCAAGAGAAGGGATTGACATTCAGCGATTTGCAGCAGTTACAAGTCCTGACGCCGCGCTTCGATCAAATTTGCACCGAACTGGCTTCATTTGGGATTCCCGAATCGCTTAATCATGGAGACTTCCATGATGGGAATGTTTTACTACGAAACGGACGCCTCACGTTCTTCGATTGGGGCGATGCCAGCGTGACCCATCCGTTTGTATCGCTTCGCACTTTTTTCATTAGCATCGAGAACTCGCTCAAACTTGAAGATTATGCCTTTACACCTGAGATGTCGGCATTGCTGGACCGCTATCTGGAACCGTGGCAAAAATTCGCGTCAAAGGAAGCGTTGTTGACTGCCTACCGCCTTTCAGAGCCCGTGGCATCCATGGTCACAGCGCTCGCATGGCATCAGGGGATTTCCCGAATGGAAGGTTCCCTGCGTGAGAAATACGCAGGGATCGTGCCTGAATTATTGAGGGAATTTCTCTATCACGAAAAGATGCTGTCCGGTTGATCGAGTTCCTTCCGGGCCAGCAGAACATCACGTTCGGACAAATTACGATCAGCCTCTATGATATCTTCGTTGCAGCCCTCGGTCTGCTTTTGCTGAGCTTCTTTGTGAACACTGCTGCACAGGAAGCTCGCAGACTGGCAGCGCTGGGAAGATGATGATTATGCAGGCTGTCCCCCATTAAATAGATTCACCAGAGGCGATTGAAAAACTGTGATAAGCCAGCTTGACATCAAATTAGATGTCATGTATGATGTCGTATAAGACATCATCAAGAGAGTCGGAAATGACCCGCTATGCGTTAAATCTTCCCAATGACCTTAAGAGAGACGCTGAACGGCTTGCAAAAAAGCAGGGCGTTTCCTTAAATCAGTTCATATTGTGGTCCGTTGCCGAGAAAGTAGGCGGACTTCTTCAAGGACTGGACGATCCGGAGTTTCCCAATATCACCTATCGCCGTGGAGCATCCGGCTCTCTATCTCCTGTTCTGCGTGGAACCGGAATTCGGGTTCAGACCATAGCCCTTGCTGGCCAAAATAATACCCCTTCTGAAATCGCAGAAGATTATGACCTGCCGCCAACACAAGTGCAGGAAGCATTAAGTTTTTACGAGGCCCATCGCGTTGAGATCGATGCACACATTCAAGCCGAAGCCGCGTTTGAGCCCAGGGATGAGTAGGAAATTACACTTGCATCTCGATGCTGATACATCCAGCAAGGCTTTGTATCACGCATTGCATGAGCGCGGACACGATGTCACCCGCACCCCGACTGACTGGATGCCCTTTGACGCAAGCGATGAACAACAACTACTCGGCGCGACCGCTCAAGGTCGCGCCATTTTTACATATAACATCCGTGACTTCATTGTGCTTGGGGGACGTTATCCACATCACGCAGGTATCATCCTTGCCCGACAAAAAAGCATGGTGTTGTACGAACTTATCAATGCGCTGGATTGTGTGTTGAAGGAAACAGATTCAGAGGAATGGGTTGGACGAACGCGCTGGCTGAATGATTGGAAAAGGTAAACTGCTCGAATAAGGGCAGCTAAACGTCTGGCAAACAATTTCCTGGGAGAGTTTCATGTTGGGAAATCCGCAGCAGGCAATGGATGGGATTGTTATCCTGACCAACGACGTTCAGGACTTATATATCTGTGAACGTATACCGTGTGAAGTGAATGGTCACGTTCTGGCCGCATTCCTGTGGATCTAAAGATCTTATAATGCCAAAACTTCTCTAGCCACCTGACACTTTGTTTGAAAAGTGGTCCGTTGGTCGAGTAGGCGGCGTTTTTCCGCCATATCGAGACCAAAGGGTACCGGTGAAACAGTGATTTCCCGCCAATCTGTGGTCTCGATACGCCCCTCTACGAACATTCGGAGCTACTCGACCAGCGGAAACTGCCAGGTGGCTAGAAACTTATTCATCCAATTTATACAGTTGTCCGAGACAAGGATGGTACGAAATGCTAAAACGAACGTTGGGCAAGAGCAATCTGGAAGTAAGCGCGCTCGGCATGGGATGCTGGGCGATCGGTGGTCCATGGACGTGGGACCAACCGGGACAGGAGCCATTCCCTGTAGGCTGGGGAAACACGGACGATGAAGAGTCGATCCGTGCGCTGGATGCGGCGCTGGACATGGGAATCAATTTCTTCGACACCGCCGCGAACTATGGAGCAGGTCACAGCGAGGTTCTCCTGGGGCGCGCATTCAAAGACAAACGTGACAAAGTTGTGATCGCCACCAAATTTGGGCACATGGTCAACGAAGAAAAGAAAACAGTCTATAGCGCCCCCGAACAGATCATCCAAAATGTTCGAAGCGATGTGGAGCACAGCCTGCGACGTTTACAGACCGATTTCATTGACATCTATCAGCTTCATGAAGGGGGCTATGATCCCAAACTGGCTTTGGAACTGCAGTCGGTTCTGGAGGAATTGGTATCCGCAGGCAGGATCCGCTGGTATGGATGGAGCACAGACAAAGTAGACAGTGCCCACATATTTGCAAATGGAGCGAATGCAACACACTGCACATCCATCCAGTTCGCGTTGAATGCCATCCACGACAACGCCGGGATGCGCAAGGTCTGCGCGGATCTTGATTTGGCTGGCATCAACAAAGACCCTTTGAACAAAGGGTTTCTCACCGGAAAATTCAACTCAAACACAACGTTCCCCGAGAATGATGTGAGGCAGGGAACCGATTTCTCCAACCCTAAGATCGTCAAACGTCTTCAGATCATCGATGAAATACGCGACATCCTCACCTCCAGGGGGCGGACCATGGCCCAGGGCGCACTGGCCTACATCTGGGCGTTGGATGAGCGCATGGTTCCCATCCCAGGATTCAAATCTGTACAGCAGGTGAAAGATAATGCGGGCGCGCTGGAGTCTGGTCCGTTGACGGGTGCACAGGTGATGGAGATACAAGCGATTGTGGGAAAGTATGCCGTGAATTGATAGATCATCATCGGTGCGGAATGAAGTCCTGCCACAGTGTATGGAAGCCATTTCGACAAGCTCAATGCGGCGCCTTCGGGCTCGACGGGACGAGTCGACCTTGTCGACTTTCAGGAACTGAGGAAGGGATTTATCCCGCACCGAATCGCGGCAAAGATACAAATAGCGGAGGAAACAACACATGACCTACTGGAGACTTCACTATCACATCATCTGGTCAACTATGGACCGTCAGCCTATGCTCACACCAAACCTTGAGAAGATCTTTTACGGTGTGATCCATGGGAAAGCCAGGGAACTGGATTTGAAAATCCATGCCGCGGGGAATGTGGATGATCATGTTCATATTGTTGTATCCATTCCACCCAAGATCGCTGTTGCAGATTGTGTCCGTCATCTCAAAGGCGCGAGTGCTTACGCGATTAATCACATGGATGGGAGCGATGGTCATTTCAAATGGCAGGCGGGTTATGGCGCGTTGACAGTGGAGGAAAGATCGCTTGAAACGATTATGGGATATGTTGCAAGACAGAAGGAGCATCACAGGGAGCGGACAATCATTGATGTTTATGAGAGAATGGGGGAAAAGGAATAAGAGCCTATCCGAAAATTAACCATGTCGTTGCGAGTCTTCGAGAAGCAATCTCCCAAAAACTAGATTTTGCCTGATGAAAAGGAGATTGCTTCACCGCCAAAGAACAAAAGCGGCGGTTCGCAACGACATATCCAGAAAGA
>JANMSY010000155.1:0-2504 GCA_031389865.1 Anaerolineales bacterium
TCGTTGAGCCGGATGCGGAAACCGTTGCACACTACAAACAGATCAGGGCCCAACGCGATTCTCATTTGCAAATCCTCAAAGCTGTGGCGGAGAAGGATGCCCTTACCGCGAACGGTCGCCGTGTGGAAGTGGCTGCAAATATCGGTGAGGTGTCATCTGCGCGCGATGCGATGGAACACGGCGCCGAGGGCATCGGCTTGCTGCGCACGGAATTCCTTTATCTCGAAGATACGGAGCCTCCCACTGAGGAGAAGCAATACAGGATCTATCGCGAGATCTTTGAAGTGATGTGCGGCCGCCCTGTGATCGTGCGTACGCTCGATATTGGCGGGGATAAGCCGCCCACGTATCTGCCATTTCCCGAAGAATTGAATCCGTTCCTCGGCTGGCGCGCGATCCGTATCAGCTTGGATGAACCTGAACTCTTCAAGACTCAGCTGCGCGCTATCTTACGCGCGGCGGTGGGACATCAGGCCCGCATCATGTTCCCCATGGTGTCAGATCTGGATGAACTGCGACGCGCCCGCGCGATCGTTGAAACGGTCAAACGGGACCTCGCAGTTGATTCCATGGAATTTGCATTTGACGTTCCTGTGGGGATCATGGTCGAGACTCCTGCCGCAGCTCTATTGGTGGATGTGCTTGCCGAAGCATCCGATTTCTTCAGCCTCGGCACCAATGACCTGACCCAGTACACCATGGCCGTGGACCGCGGCAATGCAAAAGTATCCGGATTATTCCAGCCTCTGCACCCGGCTGTGCTGCGCCTGATCCGCCAAACGATCGATGCGGCCCATTCGAAAGGAAAGTGGGTGGGCATGTGCGGTGAACTGGCCGGCATGACCAAAGCCATCCCAATCCTGCTCGGCTTGGGTCTGGATGAATTCAGCATGAACGCGCGTGCCATCCCTGAGGCCAAAAACCTGATCGGCAAACTGACGGATGAACAAGCGCGAGAGATCGCCGGGCGGGCCATGTCATTTGGCACTGCGGCGGAGATCGAGCATTATATGAAGGGTATCCTGGCTTCGTTGTAGCATGGCAATTTATCTGGATTCAACGAAGCTTGATGAAGCACGTCAGGCCGGGGCAAGATTTATAGCGGTCTATGTCGATCCTGCGACGAAGCAATTGGGTGACGGCCTTGCTCTTGTGCGGGAGCTGGCAATGGTTATCGCTGGGAGTCAGACTGAAATGCTGGCAGCCAGCTTGAAGTCCACGAAAGAGGCGATGGCTTCCCACCTGGCAGGAGCGCAACATGTCACGGTCCCGTTGGATCTGTTGACGAGTCTTTCAGGCCATCCATTGCCTGTGCAAACGGTTGAACAATTGAATGCCTAAGGCGTTGGAATTTGATCGAATTATAAGGAGTTAACATGGAAGAAGTAGTGAAGAAGCTATTCGATGCAGTGTTGGAAGGAGACTTTGACGGTGTCAGGACGAATGTACAGGCCGCTTTGGATGCCAAACTGGATCCGAATGTCATTTTGAATGAGGGCATGATCGCTGCGATGCGTGAGGTCGGGTGCCGATTCGAAGCAGGTGAGTATTATGTGCCGGAGATGTTGATCGCAGCTCGTGCCATGCAAACTGGCATGGCAATCCTGAAGCCTCACCTGCAACAGACTGATAGAAAATCGAGCGGCAAGGTTGTGATCGGGACGGTCAAGGGCGACCTGCATGATATTGGCAAGAACCTGGTGTCTTTGATGCTGGAAGGCGCTGGTTATGAGATCGTGGACCTGGGTGTCGATGTGCCGATCGAAGAATTCATCCGCGTGGTACGGGAAGAGAAGCCTGATATCGTCGGAATGTCTGCGTTGCTGACAACTACGATGCAAATGATGAAACAGACAATAGATGCCTTCGAAGTTGCTGGTTTGCGCGATCAGGTGAAGTTCATCATTGGAGGGGCACCTGTAACCGAATCTTATGCCAGCCAGATTGGTGCAGACGGCTTTTCCCCTGACGCAAGCCGGGCGGTTAATGTGGTCAAGGCATTGCTCGGCAAATAATTGGTCCATTGTTATTTTCAGCATAACTTTAGAAGCTTCTTGTGCCTGGCTTTACACCTGGTCGAAGATGGCAACCCGCTTATTCTTCCTTCAAAAAGGAGAACTTTGGTCACCGTGCCTTGCAAGTTTTGAATACGCTGTAAAGGGTCCATTGTTTGGATGCCGAATGTGCGGAAACTGCCTCTTACAAGAGACTGCCCTGATCTGCCCCATGGAATGTCCGAAGGGATTGCGCAATGGTCCTTGTGGTGGCTCAACCTCAGAATGTTGTTATGTAGATGAAACCCGTCCGTGTGTTTAATGTAAAATTTTCGAGCGTTCCTACCAGTTTGGGCGCGAAGAGTATTTAGAGCCTATCCGAAAATTAACCATGTCGTTGCGAGTCTTCGAGAAGCAATCTCCCAAAAACTAGATTTTGCCTGATGAAAAGGAGATTGCTTCACCGCCAAAGAACAAAAGCGGCGGTTCGCAACGACATATCCAGAAAGA
>JANMSY010000659.1:0-3340 GCA_031389865.1 Anaerolineales bacterium
CCTCTTCGCTGACCAGATCGACATGGTTGTCGACCCCAACGACGCGGCTATTGCCCAGGGCGGCACGTTTGACCTGACGCGGGTAGGGTATTGGGGGCCAAACACTGGTAAGGTGAACGATGCAGTGAGCAAGGCGCTTGAGCGCATCTACCTCGGCGATCAGACCGTGGAAGAAGCCTTCGCGCAAGCACAGGAAGAAGTCCAGGCGGCGTTGGACGGCCAATAATATTTCGTGTTTCGCTTCTTATTCCATCCCCTTCGGACTCGTTCGAGGGGGATGGAAGCCAGGTTAATTGTTGCATCTGCCGAGATGATGGAGGACGTATTTCATGACAGTTAGTACCCCACCCCGCCACGGCTTTTTCAATAACCGTCGCGTCCGCCAGGAAGCGTTGGCGGCCTATTTGTTCCTGCTGCCATACCTGATAACGACGCTGGTCTTTACAGTAGGCGTGATTCTCTTCGCGTTCTACATCAGTTTCAACCAGTTCAATCTGTATACCTGGCCGCCTACATGGGTGGGGCTCGACAACTACATCAAGGCGCTCTCGCTCAAAGGACAATTCGTCCGTTCACTGGTTAACGTGCTTTGGTATGTGATCCTCGTGGTCCCATTGCAGACGGCATTGGCACTGGCATTGGCCACGCTCATCAACACGAAGGTGCGCGGCAGTCAGGTCTTCCGAACCTTGTTTTATGGGCCCAGCGTTGCGTCTTCGGTAGTCATCACGATGATCTTTTGGTGGCTTTATCTGAAGACCGGCTACCTGAATTATTTCCTAACCCAACTATGGGCAGGATTTGGGGCCGAATGGACGGCGGTGGAATGGCTCAACAATCCGCGCGGCCTGATCCAGCTCATCGTACAGGCCTTCGGTGGTGACATCCCGTCGGCGCTCTGGTACCTGCGAGGGCCAAGTGTGACCTGGATGGCCATCATGTTCCAAAACATCTTCACCACGGCTCCGACCTTCATGCTCATGTTCCTGGCTGCCCTTCAGGAAATTCCTCCGCCTCTCTATGAAGCTGCGGCAATTGACGGTGCGAATAACCGTCAGCAATTCTGGAAAATCACGGTTCCCATGCTGCGCCCCATTATCCTGCTGATCGTAGTACTGGGAACGATTGGCACCTGGCAGGTGTTCGATCAGGTCAAGATACTTACCGCAGGCGGGCCACTCAATACCACGTTGGTGCCCGTGTATCTTATTTACGCCGAAGCGATCGGCACCAATGGCCCACCCACCGTTGGCTACGCCAGCGCGATGGCGATCCTACTGGCTTTCATCATCTTCTTCTTTACTCTTATTCAGCGCCGCTTCATCGAGAGCGGGACTGAGTCCTACTAAGCGAGGCACACATGGCAACTCTCGCTCAATCTGCCCGGCCCCCCATCTCTCCCTCGCCTGCGCGAATTAATCATTGGTTAGGACGGGTCGTGATCTATGCCCTATTGATCACGGTCGGCCTGATTCTGTTCATGCCTTTCATCCTGGCATTACTGGGTTCGTTCAAGACAAATGCGGAAATTATCGCCTGGCCGCCTACGTTCCTCCCATCCACCTGGCAGGTGTCGAACTGGTCCGAACTCTGGAATACGGACGTGGGGGGTTTGCCACGCCCAGCCGGCGCAATATCGCTCGGCCTATCCGCCGGGCTGTTTGTATTTTTTGTACTATTTCTGCTGGTCGGTTTGAGCACTGCAGGAGAAAAGCATAAAAGCCTATCGCGTGCCGTCGGTTTGCCCCTCTCGCTGGCCCTGGCTGTACTGGCAGGAGTAGGTGGCGCGTTGTACCTGCGCGTGCGCCTTGGAGGACAGACTGACGCAATCCTGCTGTGGACGGTCGGTATTGCCGTGACGATCTTTGCGTTGATCGGTGTCGGCATCCTCGCAATGTCTAATCCGAATTGGAGTCGTGTGTTGGTGGCCATGGTCGGCGCGCTGGCGATCGGTCTGGTGGTGACTTTCGTATTTGAACGGTTAGCCATTCAGGCGGGCGGCGGACGCTTCGTGCGCTGGCTGTTCAACACAGCATTGCTCTCGGTCATCCGTGCATTCGTCATGGTTATCTTCTGCTCGATGGCAGCGTACGCATTTGCGCGAATGCGCTTCCCCGGCAAAAGCCTGATCTTCAATTTTATGCTGGCTTCCATGATGATCCCTGGCGCGGTGACGCTCATCCCCAAGTACGTGCTCATCGCCAAATTGGGCTGGGTGAACACAGCGTATGCCCTTATCTTCCCCAGTATCGTCGATGCTTTCGGCATTTTCATGCTCACGCAGTTCCTCAAGGCCGTGCCGCGCGAACTGGAGGAGGCAGCTTTCATTGATGGCGCTTCCTATTTCCAGATTTACAAGGATGTGGTGCTCCCGCTCGCCCGGCCGGCCCTTCTTACACTCTTTATCCTGCAATTCCAGGGGATGTGGAATGATTTCCTGCCACCGTTGTTGTATCTGAACACGCCCGATATGTGGGTGATGAATGTAGCGCTGAGCGTCTTCCAGCAGGAATACAAGGCAGAGTGGAATCTCACTCTGGCCGGAGCCATGGTCAATGCCATCGTGCCGCTGACTATATTCTTCTTCTTCAGTCGCTATTACATCGAAGGCGTTAGCTATGCCGGGGTCAAGGGCTGAAATCTACCTGAACACCCCCATGCACCGCTCAAATCTCATTTTTCGCTGGCTCGCAGTCGGCACCCTTGTCGCCTGCACCACCCAGGCTCCAACCGCAACCCGTGGGCCAGCGCCGACAGTGGCTGCAAACGTCCCTGCCACCGAGACGAGCGCGGCAGAGAGCAGCATGGACCTTCTTCCGGACGAACTCGGATACGCCAGCCTGGATTTGCCCCTCGTTCGGCGCAGCGCCGAGCCAGTCGCGGGCCCGGCAGAGGCCAGCGACAGTGCTTTTGCGCTTGTCACCGGCGACTACCGGCTTGACTTTGGCCCAGCGGCACCAGCCAACACTATTCTGCTGAGCCGGGTTAGCTCCGAGGTGGCATTAGCCCTGCGACCACTGGGCCGCGACCTGGATCTGCTGCAGCACGTCAGCGATATAAGCGCATTGGACGATCCGGCTCACCCGGGTGTCCAGCTGACTGGCTCGGCCGGCTGGGCCGATTTTACGCTCTGGCTGTGGGTGTACCCGCACCACCCGGGTCTGGTCCGCTATCATCTGGAACTGGTGCGGCTGGACGAGTTGCCGGACGTTGCCATTGAACCAGAATGGACGTTTGTGGAAGCAGTCAGCGGGGACGAGGTGGCGGCCGGCTATAGCGGCTACGCCGACAAGGCTGCTTTTGCTTCACCCAGCTTCTACGGCTATGTTGAAGGCCTGGA
>JANMSY010000161.1:0-6873 GCA_031389865.1 Anaerolineales bacterium
CCGGTCATTATGCGCTGGCTGAGATGGAAAAGCGCATCCCGGCATTCACATTGATCACACAGAACGTGGATGGACTGCATCGCATGGCGGGCAATCAAAAGATGCTTGAATTACACGGCAATATCCAGCGGGTACGCTGTGCTGATTGTTATACCATTGCTGAAACCTGGGATGACGATACTGAATCGGTGCCGCGCTGCAGGGAGTGCGGTGGATTACTCAGACCGGATGTCGTCTGGTTTGGAGAGGCTTTGCCGCGCGATCAACTGGAGGCGGCAGTGGAGGCGGCGCGGTCGTGTGAGGTATTCCTGTCGATCGGCACATCGGGCCTCGTGCAGCCAGCCGCGTCACTGGCGTTCGCCGCGCATAATCGCGGTGCAACCGTTATTGAGATCAATGCCGAGCCGACTCCGCTCACATCGAAGGCAAATTATGTGTTCCATGGCAGATCGGGGGAGATCCTGCCGCGTGTAGTGGAATCAGTTTGGGGCTAGAGAGCTCACGCTGAGCGGAGTGAGGACGTGTTCTTCATCCGAACGCAGTCGAAGCGTCACGGTTTCCATTCGCTCAACTGTTCGCCAAGCCTTGTGATGCGCTCCCGCATCAGAACAGCCACAATCCCAGCCGTTAATAGAACGATGCCCGTCGAGCCGATCAGGATGACGGGCCCGAGTCCTTTCAACGCGCTGTAGACAACCGTAACAACTCCCAAAACAGCAAACACAATGGGAGTAATCACCAGGCTGCGTGACCGTTGAATGAGCCCATATACCAGCACGACCATGGATTGAATAAACAGTACAAAGAAGAACAATAGTCTTTCAGTGGATAGCATTTGAATGTAGGTGGTGCCCAGTAAAACCAATTGCGAGAGCATGCCTGCGATGAACGCGCCTGTTTTGCTTCCGGCGCGTGTGAGCAGATGATGCATCAGCATGCCAAGCAGCGCCGCGCCCATGGAATAGAACTGGGGTTCGTCCACATTCAGCTCAGCCAGGATCATAAAATAGGATATGAGATAGAGCGCGTTGGCTGGCAGCGCCCACCATACGTTACGCAGTGCAAAGGCTTCCGCCGCGAAAAGAGTCGCAGTGATCGCCACGGGGATGGATGACCCCAATCCGGTATGGAGCGGAGATGCAAACGAGACAAGCACGGCAAGGCCCAAACCGCTATAGAGAAGCACGTAGTCCCAGCCATTAGCCTTTTGGTTTCGCCTAAGCCAATAGCCTGAGAGATAATAGATCAAGGCGAGTGCGATGAGCGGGAAGATCCATTGCTCAACGTTTAGCATTTCACAGATCTTGATCAATGTAAGTGACAGGAATGTCGTTGCAAGATATCCCAGGCGCGGCTTGTTGTGTAAAAAGGCATACAGCACAAAGAACACCGTGTACAAAGACAGGTAGATCGTTGGGACAATTGCATCAGGCTCATCCCATAGGAAAAATGTGGTCATCAGCACCCATGTGTAACCTACTCCAAGGACGATGGGCCGGTAGGTTCGTCTTTCGCGGTTGAGGCGTCCAAGAATCAAGTCACCGCCCAGCCATATCAGGCTTGCCCCGAATGCGAAGTGCTCGAGCCCTCGCACATTGAAATCATCCAGGATCAGATAGAGTGCCAGGGAAAGCAACGTTTCCACGACTAGCTCAAGCAGCACCAGCGGCCGTGTCAGCATTTCCACGATGAACAGCAGCGCGATAACGATGATGTACCATCCGGCCATTTCCTGGGTCCATACGAAGGACGCCAGGGAAAGCAACAACCCAAGAGTCAGCCCGCTGATGATGAATACATCGCTCCAAGCTTTCATGTTGTTCACGCGCTTGCGGAAGAAAAAGCCGGCTGCATAGTAGAGCACGGCCAGGACGGTCAGTGCGGGTAGCCACAAATCAAGGTTGAAATGGTCGAGAGCATAGATGATCGCAAGTGATTCAGCTGCCGCGGCAAAGTAGCCGAGCCATTCATAGTTGCTGTGCAAGGCATGCAAGGTGAACAAAATCGCATACACGATCAGCACAAGCGCGCCGCGTCCAGTGTGATCAAAATCGGCGAGTGCCAGGGCTATACCGGGCAGGAAAACAAGTATTCCCAATCCGATGGCGGGCCAGCGTGACTCTGCTTTCAAAGAAAGTGAAGTTTTCGAGAATAGCTCCGGCACAACCAGCAGGATGCTCGCGATCAATACTTGGTAGATAAAAGGAACTTCGAGTCTCTTAAGGATTGGCAGCTGGAAGAATGTAAAGTAGGCAAACAGTGCGCCAAGCAGCGCGGCGCTCCACACGAACCAGCGTGGGCGAAGCAAATGGATCGCAGCATAGACCAGCGCGGTCAACCCAAAGATCGCGAAGGTGAGGGCGGGCCGATCCCACGTGAGTGCCAGATAGAATCCCGCGAGGAATAACAGTGCCGAACCAGCCAGCAATGCAAAGTGATATGTTCCGATCTTTTCTGACTTGAGTCGAAAGACAGCTTCGCTTGCAAGAGCAAATACCGCGCCCCAGAGCCAGAAACCAAAGGCGTACCCGGTTTGTGTTGCATGGAAAGTGTTAAGGAAAAACCACGGCAGTGGAAGGAGCGCTGCAACCGCCATCCAGGGGAAGAAAAAGGTGGGGTTCAGAATATTGCTCAGGGCGTAGAAGGATGCAGCAGCCAGCCACGTCAACGAGATCAGGACCCACCATCCGTTCGAAATATCCGAATCAATTGAATGAATGATCGCGAATACCAGCGATACGAGCAACAAGCCAAGCACCTGCAGCTGTGAGAGTAAAAAGACGGGAAGCGCAAATTTGTTGTCTTTCCATTTTCTCAGCGATGATGTACCCGCCAGACCAGCGAGTGATGCGAGCATTCCCAGGAAGATCTGTAATTCTGGTTCCGTGTCGAAAATTTGCCCGGCGCGATAAAAAGCAAGACTCAGCGAGACAAAAGCCACCATGCTGAAGAAACTTGATGAATAAAACCAGATGCTGAGCCCCCAGATGATCGTCATCGCCAGGAAGACAACTGTCCAGTAAATGCTTAGAGATGGTTCGCTGAGGCCAAGCGTTTCCTCCAGCACATTTGCGTCAATGGGCAACAGAAAGGAAAATATGATAAAAAGTGCGAATCCTGGCTGAGGCAATCGTTTGTGGATGGCGAGCGCGGCGCCACCGAATGCCAGGGTTGCCACCGCCAAAATGGGGAGGCGCACCGCTTCGACCACGGCCGCCAGAATTAACGCCGATGCGATGACAAAGAATGCACCGAGATACAAATAGATCTTGATGCTTGCTTCACTGAGCAACGTTTCCATGAGTGATGGGCGTGGAGCTGTGGGTGTAGGGGGCAATGGCAATGAAGATTCTTTTTCAAGGGCAGGAACATGCTGAACGGCATCCTCAACAGGCTTATGTTGAGTGGGATGAGTCAATGTATCAAAGTCGTATCGTTGCCGGATGATGCCTGCACGTCCGGGCTCAATCAAACCGTCTGCCTCCCATTCCCCAATGCGTTCAAGCAGGAACTCGCGGTGCTGGCGATCCAATTTGTTTATGTTCCTGCGGACAAATTGATGCACTCGATTGCCCAGTAACTGTTTCGCGCTTTTCTGTAGCTCTTCCGTACCCCCATCCATCGCGATGTGTTCCAGCGCCTTTAAAATGGCAGGACTGCTGGCATTCAGTGTGCCAAGCTCGCTCATCGCATCCATGGAACGGACCGGGTCGTTGCTTTTCAGCCCATCCAGAATATGGTCCAGGGTTTGTTGCATGTTTTCTGTGGACATAGAATTCACCTTTGCTCTTCATGAGATTAAACCCATTCCACTAATGTTCGTTGTGACAAAAACAACGGGATGAGTTTTTCTCATCCCGTTGCTGATCCTATTTGAGTACCACGCCGCTTCGGGCAGGGACCGTAAACTTTACGCGACCCTCCCCGACGTTGAGACAGGATGCTGCACCAAATACCACTGTGGGACTCTGCGCTTCAAACCTGACCTCCGCCTGCTGAGGCGAGTCTGACACATTCAGCGCCACGACAAATGTTTTGCCATCCAGCGAACGCGAGAACGCGTAAATGCCATCTGCTGACCACAGGCGTGTGAAGTCCCCACGCCGCAAGGCCTCATTCTTTTTGCGAAGGGCAATTGCATCCCTTACATAGGCGTGCAGATTTTTATCCCATTTGCTCTCCTCCCAGGGAAAGGATTTGCGGCAGTAGGGATCATGCTCGCCGTCCACGCCGACTTCATCGCCATAGTAGACGCACGGCGCGCCTGGGTATGTGAACAAAAAGAGGAACGCCAGTTTCAACGCATCCTTGTCACCACTGACGCAGGAGAGAAAGCGCGGTGTATCGTGGCTATCGAGTAAATTCATTTGGGAGTATGTAATCTCTGGTTTGTAGAGACCACGGTTGTGATCAATGCGGTTGGCGAATTCGTGCGCATCAATGGCATGTTTAATGCCATGGTAATTTGCCTGCTGGTGAAGCACCCTCAGATCGAGGTGCTTGCCCGAGAAGAAACCCAGTACGGGTTTGGTCACGTCATAGTTCATAATGGCATCGAATTGATCGCCCTGAAGCCAGCGCTGGGATTCGTGCCAGATCTCGGCTACGATGTACGCTTCAGGGTTGATGGCACGGACGCGCCTGCGGAACTCCTGCCAGAATGAATCATCGTCAATTTCCTCCGCCACATCCAGCCGCCAGCCGTCATTGCCAAGCTTGATCCAATGCTCGGCAACATCAAAAAGGAATTCGCGTACCGCCGGGTTATTTGTATTGAATTTTGGCAACGCCGGTAGATTCCACCAGCCGCGATATCCAATTGCAACCAGGCTATCCTGATGCTGCAGGGCCTTTAGTTCCTGAGGTCCCGGGTAGGCTCCCCAGTGTTTTTTGCGGCTCAGTCGTTCGGGGTCAAAGAAGAACCAGTCCCGGTAGGGTGAGCCATTGCCATTTTCGAGAACATGATGGAATTGCCAGAAACCGCGTGATGCATGGTTGAAGACCCCATCCAATATAATGCGGATATCTTTCTTGTGTGCTTTTTCCAATAGCTCCGTGAATGCAGCATTGCCGCCGAGCAATGGATCAACGCTGTAAAAATCATAGGCGTGGTAGCGATGGTTGGAAGCTGACGCAAATATGGGGTTGAGATAAAGCGCCGTGATCCCCAAATCATTCAGGTAGTCCAATTTTTCGACGATGCCATACAGGTCGCCGCCTTTGTAGCCGTGGAAAGTGGGAACTGAGTTCCATGATTCAAACGGCAGGTTTCCCGCCGGGTTGCGGCTGCTTCTTGCAAAGCGATCCGGGAAAATTTGATAAAAAACTGCGTCTTGTACCCAATCAGGTGTGGTCATTTAGAATCCTCGACGTGGAATAAAGTAGGACAAGATGTTATCTTGTCCTACAGGATTGATTCTACTTCAATTCGATTTCCAATGTAAATGCGGTAATGGAATTTCCATGCAACTGATCTTATAGTTGTCGAAATGGGCTCTCAAGCAGCTTCTCCGGTATTACCGAACAACATTTGCTCAAGCAGGGTGCGTTGAAGGATAATAAAAATGACTACCACGGGCACAGACATGATCAGTGCCAGCGAGCCGATCTGGCTCCATGGCTGGGCGCTGCCAGAGGCGAGGATTGAGTAAATGGACATTGCCAGTGTGACATTTTCAGACCTGTCCACAAACAACCATCCTATGGCAAATTCGGAATAGCCCATCAGAAATGCGATCAAGGCAGAGACCGCGATGGATGGGATCGCAAGTGGCAGGCTGATATTCAGGAGGGTCCTGAAGTTGCTGGCGCCATCCAGATAGGCGGCTTCCTCCAACTCTTTTGGAATTGCCTGAAACGCTATACGCATATTCCAAATGCAAAAAGGCATGGCGAATGTGGCATAAATGATCGCCAGCCCCAGTAACGTCGATCGGATTTTCAAGATACTCAGCACAACATAAAGCGGAGTTGTAAATGCAATGGGTGGCAGCATGGCGGTCAATAGCATGAGGAACAGTCCAACTTTGCGCCCGGGAAATCGGAAACGTGCAAAGGCATATGCCAGACTGATCCCCAAAATGACTGCACCAAGTGCCGCGCTGGATGAGACCAACAGGCTGTTATTCAACAGGTTGTCAAAATCTTCAGTAGTAAAGAATTAGGCTTTGATTTGTGCATAAAATGGCTTCCTTGAATTCAAATCTCCTGGTTCTTACATGGATCGGAATGAAATCCATTGATAACTAGATCGAGGATCGAGCTGCGCAGCATGGAATTATACTCATGGCGAGTATAATTGCGGTGTTTATTCAGAGGATGGGCGCACTAAAAGGTTGTAGATGAGTTTGCTCCCTTCGCCGTCCTCGGCAAAGAATTTACTCGCCGGACGCCGCCGCGGACGGCGGCTTGAGCCTATTTACCAACAAACTTTGAGTGCTCCCCAGAGGATGCATCATGGAAGTCGATCCCAACAGTCTTGACCCTGAGCTTAGAACTGCAAAATTTCTAGCCATTGCATCCCCCGCATTGGGAGTGATGAGTTTATGCCTTGCCCTTGTCCCGATCTGCGGCGGTATCGTAAGTGTACTTGGCATTGTCCTGGGTTTGTTCAGCCTAAAGTCTGATAATAGCAGGAGTGCGCTTGCAGGTGTGATCATCTCGGTTTTTGGGCTGGTAGTTACGATCGTATACGCGCTGTTCCTGTTCTTTTTCCAGAAGTGATTCTATCTTAGAGCCTATCCGAAAATTAACCATGTCGTTGCGAGGAGGGCGCTCTCCCCGACGAAGCAATCTCCCAAAAACTAGATTTTGCCTGATGAAAAGGAGATTGCTTCACCGCCAAAGAACAAAAGCGGCGGTTCGCAACGACAT
>JANMSY010000707.1:0-2038 GCA_031389865.1 Anaerolineales bacterium
TACAAGATTCCTGGATTTCGATCAGCCTTATTTTGCTCTCTGGTTGTTCTGCAGGTGCAGTGCCAGGTGTTGTATCCGAAACGGGTATGCCGACCCCTGAGCAGTTTTCAGGCCACTGACGGACTATCGACGTATACGATGCAGATTAATCCATTATGACAGCCGGTTTTCTCGATGAGCAGTTTGTTGTCACGGGTGGTGTCATGGGTCAGATGGCTGTTCCCGGTGATGGTGCTGAATCCTGGGTGCAAACCAGTGCAGCATCCGTCTGCCGTTATGGCATGGTCATTGTCAGTCCCCCAGGTGATTTGGACATGTGGAGGCGGCATTCATGTTCGCACGTCTGTAGATGGCGGCAGGACTCGTCGCCGCCATTCTGGCGGGACTCATCATGGGCCTGGTCCAGGCCATCGTCGAAGCAGAGCATCGCGGTTGTACATTTTGTTCGTGATAAGATAGGCAATCATAAGAAAGGCGATCACATGGCTAAAAAATTAAATTGGGGATTGCTCTCCACCGCGCGCATCAACCGCGCGTTGATCACTCCGCTTCGGGCATCGAAGCGTAATCAATTGCTGGCTGTCGCTTCACGGACTCAGGCGTCTGCGGATGCATATGCAAAGGAGAAAAAGATACCGCGCCCGCATGGTTCGTACGAGGCTCTGCTTGCCGACCCTGAAATTGACGTGGTCTACATCTCATTGCCGAATCACCTGCACGCCGAGTGGACGATCAAGGCTGTGGAGGCAGGCAAGCATGTGTTGTGCGAAAAGCCGCTCACGCTGAACGCGGACGATGTGGATGCGGTCCAGGCTGCGGCACGCAAACACGGACGTGTTGTCATGGAGGCGTTCATGTACCGCCATCATCCACAGACATTGAAAGTGCAGGATATCGTCAGGAGCGGTTTACTGGGGACCTTGAAACTGATCCGCGGTTCCTTTAGCTTTGTCCTCTCACGCGATGAGGATATTCGCCTGCTGGACCCGGCCATGGGCGGTGGGAGCATCTGGGATATTGGATGCTATCCCATCAGCTATGCGCGCAGTGTTCTCGGGCAGGATCCGTTTGACGTTTTTGGCTGGCAGGTCACAGGTCCGACAGGGATCGATGAGACGTTCGTCGGGCAGATGAAGTTTGCGAATGATGTCCTGGCACAGTTTGACAGCAGTTTCACCATCCCAGATCATGCGTTTATGGAGATCGTTGGCAGCGAAGGGACCTTGAGCATCCCTCGGCCATTCAAGCCTGAAGAGAACGAAAAGATCTACCTGACGCGCGATGACAAGACTGAGACCATTAAGGTCAAAGGACAGGAACTGTACATCGGCGAAGTGGAGAACATGGCCGATGCGATTCTGCTCGGGCATGAGCCGCGCATTTCGCTGGAGGATAGCCGCGCCAATGTGCGGACCATTACGTCGCTGCTCGAATCGGCTCGAACGGGGATGCCAGTGCAACTATCTTAACCTTGCGAAGGTTACTCACATAGGGGCAGCATCAGCTAACCTTCGCAAGGTTCTCCCTTCGAAGTTCTGGTAAACTTGCTTAATTCTTCTCTGGAGGCTTCGCATGGATTTTCATAGCACTGATGATTCTGTTACACGCCGTATTCACGCGATCATGAATCGCGTTTCCCTGGCCCGGGATAATGACCTGTATTTTTATAACCAGCCAGTGGAGGAGATTCTGCCTGGGATGAAAGTGCGCGTGCGGGGACGCGAGATGGGGATGTATGCTTCCTACAGTTATCTTGGCCTGGTCAACCATCCACGCATCAACGAAGCTGCCAGAAGGGCCGTGGATCAGTTCGGCACAGGAACCCATGGTGTACGCTCGCTGGCTGGCACATTGACGATCCATACCGAACTGGAAGAAACCATTGCGAACTTCAAACATGCCGAAGCGGCTCTCACGTACTCATCAGGCTATGCCACGTACCTGAGCGTGATCTCCACTCTGATGGGGCGCGGCGATTATGTATTTTCCTATAAGTTGAACCATGCCTCCATTGTAGACGGCTGTTTAATGTCTGGCG
>JANMSY010000005.1:0-2207 GCA_031389865.1 Anaerolineales bacterium
GCTGGCCGGCGAGATTAGCTCCGGCACGATCCAGACCATCGTTACCAAGCCCATACGCCGCTCCGATGTGGTCCTGGGCAAATGGCTGGGTTTCGCCGGACTGCTCAGAACAATCCCCCCAGACATCAGCAGGGAATACAATCCAAGAAGTCCGGCGAAACCCAGCCATTTGCCCAGGACCACATCGGAGCGGCGTATGGGCTTGGTCACGATGGTCTGGATGGTGCCGGAGCTGATCTCGCCGGCCAGCGTGTCGGCGCTCAGCAGGGCCCCCATGGCCACCGAAAGGAAGGCGACCGCGTACAACCCGGCCATCAGCAGGAAGTTGGAAGCTTCTGCCTGCCACACGCGGGACATGACATTTGCCCCCCCCGTCTGCGGCTTCGGTCATTATGGTATCGTAGATCATGTGGAAGCCAACTGAGAAAATAACCAGAAAGATCGAACCCAGGATCAGTCCGGTCAATACAATGCGGCGCCGGATGGCCTCGCGGAATGTTAAACCGGCAATGATCGAAATCTTGTTCATAACCCGCCGTCCTCTCCGACTGTCTCAATAAAGATCTCCTCCAGTGATTTCCTGGTGGGGGTGATGGCATACACATTCGCTCCCTGCGCGACCAGGTAGCGGTTGATCTCTGGAATTTGGGCCTCACCCTGGACAGTCAACGTGAATTGTCCATCTTCGGCATGGATATCGCGACCCCAGCGTTCCGTCCCTGTGATCATCTCCGGGGACAAACCTGCAGCCCGGATCGTGACGACCGACTGGTTCCCAGCCAGGGAAGCAAGGTCCAGGATGCGGATCACTTCTCCGTGACGGATAAAGGCTACGCGGTTGCAGGTTACTTCGATCTCGCTCAGCAGGTGGGAGTTAAGGAAGACGCACGTGCCTTCCTCGCGCAGCTCGTGGATGACATCCCGTACCAGGCGGCGGCCCACCGGGTCGAGCCCGGAAGTTGGCTCATCAAGGAAGACCAGGGCGGGATGGTTGAGCAGGGCCTGGGCCAGACCGATCCGCTGCAGCATCCCTTTGGAGTATGTCCGCAGCTGCTTGTTGCGAAATCCTGTCAAGCCGACCCGCTCGAGGAGCTCATCCTGTCGTTTCTTGAGAGCAGACTTCTCCATCCCAAGCAGTTGCCCATGCAAGTGCAGGAACTCACCGCCTGTCAGCCATTCCTGGAAGCGGAAATGCTCCGGCAGGAACCCAACCCGGGCAAGAGTCTGGCGGTCTCCAATGGGCGCGCCCAACAAGGATGCTTTGCCGGCGGTGGGTGTGACCAGACTCAACAGCATCTTCATGGAAGTGGTCTTTCCCGCGCCGTTTGGGCCGAGAAAACCAAACACCTCGCCCTGCGAAACTTGCAGGGTGAGGCCTTTGACGGCGGCATGGTCGCCGAAAACTTTTCTTAATCCTTCTGTTTCGATCGCTGAAACGGTCATAGATTCTCTACGGAAGCGAGTTTGCCATCTCGATCGCCTGGGCAGAATTGGTGCCCAGCCCGCTAATGGCGTAGATGATGCCATCCCTGACCCACAGCAGCGCGAATTGTGGTGTTTCCTCGGAGGAGCGCTGGATCAGTGTGCCGGTCACGCCGTCCACGCTGACCTGCTCGTGGATCGTAGCGTTCCTAGGGATAGGCACCAGCAGCGTGGAGGTCCAGTTGACGGTGCGGGTGAGCTCAGCGGCCTCTTCAGCACTCATGCCTGTGAACTCCAGCCCAATGCGGGCCAGCGCTTCGATATCGAGGTTGGCCGGCGCGTTGACGCTGGGGCTGGGGATCTGGGCCAGGATAATACAATCGGGGTAACGGCTTTCCGTGGTGCTCTGCTCGTTATTTCCAGACACTCCAGACCCTGGCCTGGGGCAGGTACCGAAGGCGACACTGACCGAAGCGGGGATGTCCACCGAGATCTCTGCGCCATCTACCGAAGCAGGCAGGACGAGGTCGCTGCGCCCGGCTTCTTCGAGCAGTGCCTGGGCTTTGGTGCGGTCCAGCGTCATGCTGAATGCCGCGCCGCCGCTGACGTTGATCTGGCTGGGAGTCATGCCTGAGGGGATGCGGACGGTAAAGCCTGCCAGCTGGCTGGCCTCGTCTGCACTGGCAGCCTGCACGGGCTCGCCCGGCTCCTGTTGCATGTCAACAGAGTCCGAGATCAATTCTGTGAACTGGTTGCCAAGGGCGCCATCGCCCGTCAATTGTTCC
>JANMSY010000066.1:0-2935 GCA_031389865.1 Anaerolineales bacterium
TACAAGATGATGGCGACAATCACACAAATCCGTGAGCTGGATCGCCGGATGCGCCTCGGATTGGGCTATCATCCGGTGCAGGGCTATCCGTCTATTGCGGTGACCGATGTCGAGGCGCGCACGGCTTCGCTCAACGCAGTGCCCGATCAATTCACAATCTTTCTCGACCGCCGCATTACTTCCAACGAGCCGCGCGACGAAGTGATCGCACAGATCAAGGGGCTGATCCCCGACTATCTGCAGGATGAAATCCACGTCGAAGAGCTTTTTTACGACACGCCATCCTACACAGGTTTCGTCTTTCCGGTGTCGAAATTCTACCCGCCCTGGGTACTGGAAGATGCGCATCCACTTGTACAGGCAGGGCAGAGCGTTATCGAAGCGCTGTGGGGCGAGAAGCGGATGCTGGGCACGTGGGACTTCTCGACTAACGGCACCTATTGGGCTGGCAAGGCTGGCATCCCGTCCATCGGCTTCGGCCCTGGTGATGAGAAAACCGCACATATGAGGAACGAAAATGTGCCGCTCGATGAGGTGGTACTTGCCACGGAATTTTATGCACTGCTGCCTAAAATGTTGGCCGAACAAAACCAAAAGTAAGTTTGAAGGGTTGCCCCTTCTCATATTTTAACGGAAAAAGCCAGGCCGAAAATCTGATTTTAGAAGTACAGGAGTCTACTATCATCCACCATCTTCATCACTATTAAGGAGGTTCGTTATGCGTAGTTTCAATGGTCGCGACATCTTGTCACTCAAGGAATTCGAGCGGAATGAATTTTTCCATGTGTTCGATGTGGCTCAGAAAATGGAGCCAATTGCACGTGCAAGAAAGAACGTGGATATGCTCAAGGAGAAGACACTGGTAACAGCGTTTTATCAGCCCTCAACGCGCACGCGTCTGGCTCATGAATCCGCCATGCACCGCCTCGGCGGTCACGTCACGGGATTTTCAGATGCCAAGATGACCCGCGCCGGTGACTTCTACCAGGAGTCGATCAAGGATACGGTCAAGATGCTGGAGTTTTATGGCGATGTGATTGTGATGCGCCACTTCCAGCAAGGCGCACCGCATGAAGCCGCGAAGTGGGCGAGCATTCCCATCATCAACGGCGGCGATGGCTGGGGCGAGCACCCGACGCAAATTCTCACTGACCTGTATACTGTGTTGCGTGAGAAAGGCCGCATTGATGGTCTCAAGTGGCTGGCGGTCGGTGATATGCGCATGCGAACCATGCACTCCCTCGGGTATGCTTTGAGTCAATTTGATTGTCCGATCACGTTTGTCGCTCCGCCTGAGATGGGACTGACCGATGAGTTCAAGCAGGAGCTTAAGCAATACAGCGTGAACTTCAAGGAAGCCGATCATGTTGAGCAAGCCATTGCTGAAGCTGACGTGATTTTGGTCGAGCCGGTCGTGCAGCCCGATTACACCAAGTCTCGCGATGAGCGCAGCGGCGAACTTAACCTGACGCCTGCGAATTACAAGATCACACGCGAACTGCTGGAGACGAAAGCCAAGTCCGATGCCATCCTGCTCCACTCACTCCCGCGCATGGACGAGATCCCAGTCGATGTGGATATTACACGCTGGTCGCGCTACTGGCAGGAAGCCTTCAACGGCGTTGTGATGCGAATGACTTTGCTGGCGCTGGTGTTAGGCGCAACGGAGTAGTAGTCCGCTAGTCGGCTAGTCAGGAGATGACGCGATGAGTACGGTCAAGAACTTCGAGGAACTGCAGGCGTGGCAGAAAGCCAGGATCTTGGCTGGTTGTATTTATGAACTAACGCGGAAGGAAAAGTTTTCCCGAGACTGGGCTTTGTGCAATCAGATACGTGATGCGGCAGGCTCCATCATGCACAATATAGCGGAAGGTTTTGAAGCAGGCTATGATCCCGAATTTGCCCGTTTCCTGAAAATGGCAAGACGTTCGGCGGCTGAAGTCCAATCTGAATTGTATCTAGCCCTGGATGCCAACTACATTACCAATGAGGAGCTGAAAAAGACTTATGACCTTGCAGTAGAAGCGAAGAAATTGATCAATGGAATGTTGAAGTACCTGCGTAATATCGACTAACTGACTAGCAGACTAGCAGACAAGGAGACTAAAAAATGCAAACAAATTTTCGTGGTCGTGATTTCATTGGCGACCTCGACTTCACAAAAGAGGAAGTCGAAACTGTGTTGGAAGTTGCCTGGGACTTGAAGCGCAAACGCGCTCTTGGTGAACCGCATCCATATCTGCGTGATAAGGTGCTGGCGATGTTATTCTTCTTCTCATCCACCCGTACGCGCGGATCATTCGAAGCGGGCATGGCGCAGTTGGGAGGACATGGCGCTTTCATTGACAGCAACACAACCCAAATTTCACACGGCGATACGCCCGTTGAGATCGGTGAGATTTTTGGCCGTTACTTCGATGGTATTGCCATTCGTCATTGCGATTTCGGGGATGGCAACAAATACCTGAATGATGTCGCCAAATCAAGCCGCGCCCCGGTCTTGAACATGCAGTGCGATATTTATCATCCCTTCCAGTGTCTGGCTGACCTCATGACCATTATGGAAAAGAAAGGCAAGGACCTGCGCAAGAAGAAGATCGTTGTTTCCTGGGCTTATGCCGCTTCCTATCTCAAACCGATCTCGGTTCCACAGTCACTTATCCTCCAAATGCCGCGCTTTGGCATGGATGTGACCCTGGCATATCCGCCCGAATTTTCTCTGATGCCTGATATTGTTGCGCAAGCCAAAGAGCAGGCTAAGATCGCAGGTACAAACTTTGAGATCATTGATACAAAAGATGGTATGACCGAAGCCTGTAAGGATGCCGATGTGATCTACGCCAAATCCTGGGGACCATTGCTCACTACGAATGATAAAGTGGAAGGCAAGAAGTTACAGGATATGTATAAGAACTGGATCATGGATGATGCCAAG
>JANMSY010000073.1:0-1525 GCA_031389865.1 Anaerolineales bacterium
CGTTGTATGCCTCTGTTGTGGAACGTTTTGCGAATGGAGTTGAATTACTGCAAAGCACTTGCCCCGGGCTTGTTCAGCAAATTGAACACGGGAATTTAGACAACGAGAAAACGCGCAAGATTTTGGAAGACGCACTCCGGCCCATGCTTGAGAAAAATATTGATACGGTGGTGCTGGGATGTACCCACTATCCGTTTGTGATCCCGCTCATTCAGCGGATCGTGGGGGAGAAAGTTCGGGTGATAGACCCGGCTCCCTCGGTGGCGCGGCAGGTTGGACGCATGCTTGAGGCGGGAGGAATGAGGAGTCGATCAGAGTCAAAAGGTGATGCCCAGTTTTATACATCTGGTGATCCAGCCTCACTTAAATCCATGTTGCCGAGATTGTTAGGGGAATCTGGAGAAGTGCACCGCGCGACCTGGCTCGATGACTCGCATATAAAGTCAGCTTCGTCCTGAGCGAAGTTCGACGCTTCGACTACGGTTTTCGACGCGCTATGCGCCTCAATCCTCCGCTCACATAGTCCCGACGTCGTTTCGGGAGCGCGATGGGTAAGCTACAAAGCCGCCGCCAGCATAATGCCGAAGATGGCGATGATCACACCCAGATGCAAAAACAAATTACTTTGCGTAACCACATTAAGCCCGATCAAAAACGGCAAAGCGTAATTGATAATGACCAGCAGAATGCCCAACAGGGGTAAAAATCCTTTGCGCTGCGCGAAAAAATCAGATGCCCGATCAACCAGCCTTGAAAGCCGTTTCATATTTCTTCCTCTTCTTCAGGTTCATGGTGATTTTCTGGACCCTGCCAACTACTGAACTGCGCGAGCAAACGCCCAGGGATGCGTCCCTGCATGAGTACGCCGCCGCGCCCATGTTCGATGCGCTCGACATGCCCGGCCTCATGGAACAACGAGATCAACGCACCCTGTTTATAGGGAAGGCGTACATGGATCGGTGCATACGTTTCGTATAACTCTTGCTGTATGACTTTTAGCAGATCAGAAATTCCGCTTCCCTTCAAGCCGGAGATGGTCACCGCCTTTGAATAGCGACTCACCGCCTCTCTGGCGGACTCGGGGTCGCGCAGCATGTCTGCTTTGTTGAGCGCAGTCAGAACCGGGATATGTTCCGCTCCGAGTTCATCCAGAGTCTGCTCTACTGCATTGAATTGGTTCAGCGCGTTGGGATGCGAAATATCGACGACATGTAAAAGCAGGTCAGCTTCAACGATTTCCTCAAGCGTAGCATGAAAGGATTCGATCAAGGCCGTCGGCAATTTTTGGATGAAGCCAACGGTGTCTGTGATCAGCGCCTGATAGCCACCGGGCAATTCCACGCGACGCGTTGTGGGGTCAAGTGTGGCAAAGAGCTGATCTGCCACGTAGACTTCAGATTTTGCCAGTCTGTTGAGCAGAGTGGATTTGCCGGCGTTGGTATATCCTACCAGCGCCACAGTGGGGATGCGCGAGCGTTTGCGTTGAGCGCGATATCGCATACGGTGCTCGCGTACTTTTTCCAGC
>JANMSY010000076.1:0-8182 GCA_031389865.1 Anaerolineales bacterium
GGCGCCACTGGGGGATCAACACGCTTGTGTCGGGCACCGGCTTGAGCATCGCGTTAAACGCATCGCCCGTCAGCACAGGAACCACTGCGGCCAGGCCCGCATTCCCGGCTGCGCCGATCAGCATCACGATGATGATCCACCCGTGACGCCGCGCGTGCGACCAGACCCATCTCACCGGGCCTGTGCGGTCTGAAACATGTGTACGTTGCATGGAAAATTCAAGTGGAGCAGTTGTTGCCATAGCCACCCATTCTACCACCGCGCAACACCGAGTCCTTTGGAGCGCAACGCCCGCGATAACGAAGTGTTTACCTAATCAGCAGGCTTGTGAAGCTTGCGTTCATTTCCCAAAGGAGAATAAAATGAATATGCCCAATTCACTTGCTTCGTGGTGCCTGATCCTGTTCTTCCTGTTCTACGGTCTTTCAGCGTTTGGTCTGGCAATCCCTGGAATCATCCTCGGACTCCTTGCACTGGGCGTCGCAATATTTACCCTGATCGGCAGGTAAAACATACAGCCTCTCACTTGAGAGGCTGTAATCGTTTGTTGGTCATAGTAGGGGCGACCCGCCCAGCGGGAGTAGAGACATTCAATCCTCCTGACGGGTCGCCCCTACATGAATACAAATTATTTTATATCCAGCTCAGCCAGCATTTCGGCAAGCGCCATTGCATACTCCCAGCCAGTGTTGTCTTCAAAGCTCCACCAGGCGGATAGCACCGCGTGCGCCAGCGCCCATTCATGGATGCGCTCACGCTCGAACCCCAAATGCTCATGCAGGATGTCAATGCGCCGCTTTGTCATCAGCCGGTAGTTGATCCCGTTTACCAGTTCCCCCCACGGGTTGATCAACAGCGGACCCACCTCATAGCCCGCGGGACCAATCACTCCCTTCGGGTCAATGATGAGCCAGCCGCGCTCTGACGACAGAATATTGAAATGATGAAAGTCCCCATGCATGAGGACAGGCATGTGATTCTCTGCAAAGAAATCGCTCACTGACCTTTCCACGCGTTCAAGGATTTTTGTATGGAATGGTCCCGTCCCGCCATCAAACATCGGGCGCAGTTTCTTCAATCCATCGAACCAATCTGATAACTTGATAAATTTATCTATTTCTGTCATCCTGAGCGATGGCGAAGGATCTCTTCCGTTGTCATGGAGACTCTTCACTTCGCTCACACGGTTCGTGCCGCTAGCACGTCGGTGCGAGAGGGCATCGTCCCGAGATTCTTGCGGGAGAGTGACATCTTCAAGGGGTCTCCATATTCTTTTCATCACCTCCGCAGCAATGTGCGTTGCTTCCTCGTCATCCTCCAGCGTGGCAAGCATCACACCCGGAGTCAACCGCTCCAGCAGCATCCAGCACTTTTCTTCATCGTAATCAAGTAGCTGACAGGCACCTTCTCCATGGAAGAGACGCAGCGCAGCCATTTCGCTTAACACCTCGTTGTTCGGCACGCCCATTTTGAGCACCACGCTTCGTCTGCGCTCGTTATCGCTCGCGAATGCGACGAAGTTATAGGAAAGCGTTGGCGCAGGCCGAACGTCCGTCAAACCCCATTTGGCGGATGCTTCCGCGATGGAATCAGGCAATGCATCCAGGAAGGCAAATCCGTTTTCTCGAAATGTGTTTTGAATATTGGAAATGAATTCAGCAGGAAGATTCACTCTGTGTTCACCACTCGCAAAGAGACGATTGGCTGCCCCTGCTTGCGGAATTGGAGCACGTCGGGGTGCAACGTGGCATATTTCGTCATGCCTTCGTTGTCCCAGGAAATGCGTCCCTGGGTGTAGGAGGCGCGGTAGGAGCCGCCGGAGACGGTTTCGCCATACAGCAGCACATCCGTCTTGATCTCGTTTTCCAGCGCGGCAATGTTTTCTTCCGTGGCATCCAGGACAGGCTTGTACTCTCCATCCAGCGCGTCCAGCTCAGCCTGGACCTGTCTCAGAATCTCCGCCCGCCTGGATTCGTAATCCAGCCGGGCAATTTCTGCCGCGCCCCGCAAATTAGACAGCCGCTCGAGCTTCGCAGAGACATGCTCGCGTGAAGGACGTTCATTCATCTGTCCCAGTTGAGCCACAGCGATGTGTTTCAGGCTTGTCCTGAGTTCCTTTTGCCAGATCTTGCTCCGACATCGCTGGATGATCTCATCGAACAAGGGACGAATATATTCGGGACTGAATCCATGCTGCGCGGCGATTGCCGAGAGCTGTTGGTGCGGCTCGCCATCCAGGCCATAACGCCGGCTCAGGATCTGATAATAGGTGTCCCTGCCCGAATCGCTGCGGAGGCGCTTATGGATCACTTCCAAAAATTGACCGATAACAGGCTCCAAATGCCCGCCTTGTAACTGTTCGACCTGCGACGGCTCGAAACCCAGCTCGCCCAATAGTGTATCCAATTGCATCTCGTCGCCATAGATCACGCACAATAACTGGTTCACACCCGTAAGTTGTATTTTGAAATCCATGCTCCACTCCTTGCTGTTCACTGTTAAACGGGAAACAATTTATCGAATACCTCAGGGCAATATTTCTGTACCATCTCGCTGGAAAGACCGTTCTCCTTGCAGATCTCTGCGTACAGGTCCGCACTGGGACGTTTGGTGCGCTTTTGAGTTTTCTCGTCCAGGGCCCATAGACCAAAGCGAAGAGTCCAGGCCCGATCCCATTCGAAATTGTCCACCAGGGTCCAGTGGAAGTAGCCTTTGACCGGCCAATTAAAGTTGACCGCGCGCCACATTTGATGAATGTGTTGTGCCATATAGCGCGGGCGTAAATGATCATTGGCGTCCGCGATTCCATTCTCACTGACAAGGATGGCCAGATTCGGGAACATGCGGACGATCCACTTCAAACCTTCGAACATCCCGTCAGGTTCATTGGCAAGAAATGCGTTGTCACTTAGTTCCGCATCTTTTGCATAGAAACCATTACTGAACATGGACTCTGGTTTTCGTAAATCGAAGGTAACCCGGTTTTTTGTATAGTAGTTAAATCCAAAATAATCCTGTGTGCCTTTGGCTTCGGGGACCTGTATGGTGCCCAACACCGAACGTATAACTCCCTTCGATAAAGCCATCGGGAAAATGCCGTTTAACATATTGCTCGCGTTTTGCGTGAGCAATCTATCGAGCGGAGACCAGCGAAAATGCGGGGCAAACGCACGATAGTGTAATGCCATCCCCACGCGAGCCTCAGGCTGGACCTGATGGATGGCGCGATATGCAGCAGAATGCCCGCGTATTAAGTTTGCCTGAACCTGCAAAGCAAGTTTCAAGCTATTCTTGCCCGGAGGAAAACTTCCACTGAGCCCACCCCCGACATAACCGTTCAAGGCATAACCATTTGGTTCGTTGAGCGTACACCATAATGTACAATATTCTTTCAATGCCTCAACTGTCTTACGGGCAAAGCGCTCAAACTGTGGGACGGCAGCTCCTGTTTCCCATCCATCGCCCAGCCAGATCGGATCGGTGTAATGATGCAGCGTGATCATCGGCATGATGCCGCGCTCGCGCATCCCACGCAGGATGGTGCGATACCGTTCCAGTGCATCTTCATTCCATGTATCGGGTGTCGGCTGGATGCGGCTCCACTCCACGGACATGCGGTGCGCGTTCTGTCCGCCCTCGGCGGCACGGTCCAGGTCTTCCTTCCAGCGGCCGCCCCACCAATCGGCTGCCAGACCCGATGTCCCCCTAGTGTGACCGTTCTGTTCCCACATCCACCATTGATTATTCGTGTTATTCCCCTCCACCTGGTGGGCTGCCGTTGCCGTTCCCCACAAAAATCCACGCGGAAAATGATACGATGCTTGAATCACGGTAGTCTCCTAACAACCTTGCGAAGGTTTAAAACCTTCGCAAGGTTTATTTTCTTGCCAGATATGCCAGATACAACGCGACCGACCCCGCCACCGCTGCGTTGAGTGATTCGATCTGGCCGCGCATGGGAAGCTGAAGTACGATGTCACATTTGGTGCGCGTGAGCTGACGGATGCCCTGGCCTTCGCTCCCGACGACCAAACCAATGGCTCCCATTAAATGACGCTGGGTCTTCTCCCCGATCGTTTCCGCGTTTTGATCGAGCCCCACCACCCAAATATTTTCCTGCTTGAGAGCATCGATGGCCTGCGCCAGGTTGGAGCGCGCCACGCGCAAATGCTCGCTCGCGCCCGACGACGCATTGACCACCGCGGGCGTGACCTCCACCGTATGCGCCAGCGGGATGACCACTCCATGCACGCCTACTGCTTCTGCGGTGCGCAGAAGCGCTCCGAAGTTTTGCGGGTCATTCAACGTATCGAGCAACAGGATAAAAGGTGGCTCATCTTTGGCGCGGGCCTGGTCCAGCATGTCGATGATGTCGCTATAGGTGTATTCACCCACCTCAGCCGCCACACCCTGATGATTCTCATGGATCTTATCCAGCCGCCCGCGCTGGACCTTCTCGACAGGGACATTGCGCTCCTTCGCCATGCTCAGGATATCCATCAGGCGCCCCTTTTCATGAGCGCCCTCCGAGACCAGGATCTTGAATACATCCCTGTGCTCGGCGCGCAGGACTTCATAGACAGCATTACGTGAGTAGATGAATTCTTTCATATCCCCCGATTATAAACGTTCAGCAGCCTCCAGTTGTTCATCCACATCTACGTACTCCGTGGTGAAACTATTGGGCAAACCCACACAATTATCCACTCTTCAACTACGACATCACGAATTCATACAACTCTACTTTGTAGGTGATGCTGCTCTACATTCAAATAACTCTATTCTCCCACCTTCACCTCAATGATCCGATCCAGTCGAAAATTTCTTTCTGCGTTTCGCAGGTGGCAATGCGCCTGCAAATAGACGTAATCAGACAGTCCCATCACCTGTTTGGGAGTGACCCAACGCTGGGTCTCCTCCCCTTCGCCGTCCACGTAGCGGATGAGTAATTTCTTTTTGCTGTAGATGGCTTCACCCAACTCGGTAGGGAGCTGGATGCCCTCATTGGGCCAGACGGGCGAGTTGTAGATGCCAATGTATTCGTCGAGTGGCTTGTTGTATTCTTTCAAGCCATCCATCATGCCGAAGAAAATGCCGCGTGCGGTGTGGGCATCGTCGAGGGCGCGGTGGGAAGCTGTCACTGGGATGTGGAACGCCTCTGCGACCGAATGCAGGCTGTTGGAGGGAAGGTCATAATACTGGCGGGCCAGCATGAGTGTGTCTATCAGGTTGGGGATCTGGATTTCGCGCTTCAAACGGCGGAACTCGCTATCGAGAAACTGGATATCGAACTGGGCGTTGTGGCAGACCACCACCGTCCCCTTGAGCCATTCCACGACCTCGTCGGCTCTGTACACAAATGTACGCGCTTTGGACAACTCTTCGTCCGTGAGTCTGTTGGTGCTCGCGGCTGCCGGCGACAGCGGACGCTCGGGATTCACGAGCATCTGAACCTGCTGTTTGATGCGTTTCCCCTCCGTGAGCACAATTCCCACTTCACAGATGCGGTCACCGAACCATGGGGAAAGCCCCGTGGTTTCAAGGTCTAAAAAGGCAAAGCGTGCGCTGGAAATATCAAATTTCGTTGAAGTCATAGTAGCGGAAAGTCTCTATTTGCATTCGGGTACATCCCGGAGCAGCTCCAGTTGTTCATTTGTTTCATTCTGGACGGCCGGAGTACCTGTTTGGATACGCTCCCATGTCAGGGTCAATGCCTTGCACAATCTGCCATCCTGTTTCAGTACGGTGTCCGTTAGCTCGATTGCCTGGTCAGTGTGTTGCATTCGTCCCAATGCTTCTATAAAAACCAGATTTTCTGCCGGGAGCATCGCCTGGTACCCTGCGCGGGTCGCATTTCCATAATAGTCAACAATCTTCTCCCAATCGCCAAATTGACGTGCCAGCTCGGCTTTTTCGAAATAATAGCACCAGGTACGGCTGGGTTCGGCTCCGAAATATTGTTCGGGAATGGTGGGGTTTTCCGGTCTATCCTCAATTTGACCCAGGTTGGAAAGGTCAATCGCGCCAGTCAGGGAACGCGGCATTCCTGGCACGCTCTCCTCTGGTGCATAAACGGGATCCAATACGCGCACGCATCCATCGATGGGCCAAAAAAAGACAATGACATCAGATGTTGAGCCTGCAAAACGTACTGTCCGGTATTGGCCGCTTACCGGAATTCCCGGAGAGAACCTGGGCAGAAATGTCCCGCCCAGGCGGTTTTTGGTGTAGAGGAGCAAATAGGATAGATCTGAATCTTTTTGATCTGGCGCGTATATCCAGTTGAGCGGCGCCGTAAGTTGAAGGTCAGCCACATATTGTAATGGGAGTTCATGAGTCAACAGCATGGTGTGTGGCTTCATGGACGGGATGCGCCATGCAAGCTGCCAGAAAAAACTCTTCTGGTTTTGCCAGTCACGCCGGAAGGAATTTGCCTTGTCGAATTGCGTGCCAATGCCAAGGGCGATCAATATACTGACAACCAATATCTTACGGCGGCCATCCTTGATCAGGTAATCGATTAAACCGGTTACGAGAAGGCTCGCCCCGAACATCATGGAGATCAACAGGCGGTCCCAGTCAAAACGTAGTGCAATGGGCATGCCGGCGATCCAGGATGGGATACGCCCCGCCAGGATCCCCAATAGCCCCAGCATGATGGCCTGGATTGCCCACGCATCCCGTTCAAATACCTCGTGGTTTTCGCTGTGCAATCTACTGAAGTAGAGAAATAAGCCAACGCCGGATACAACGACCAGAAACAGGACCAGCCAGTCGGTCAGCGAGAGAAGCGGGGCTGCCAGCAGGGAAAAGGTCTGGGTCCATGCCTCGAATCCAGCGATCCGAAGCGTTGGGAGTATGTCTTTTAGGACTCCGACAACCAGCGAAAGCGTAATTCCACCCGCGGCGGTTTCGGTACCAAGGCTGTGGCCCCCGTACCACGCTGAGTTGTGATAAAGGTATTGTCCGATACCCGCCATCAACCAGATGGGCACATAGCCTGCCAGCCAATGTTTTATGGTTGTGGAAATGCGCATCTGTACAGCGTCATCTCGCTCGGAAAGAACAAACCAAATGATCAGCGGTCGAAGCAGCTCCATACCCAGGAAATATTCAGTGGTAGCCAGCCCGATCACTTGCGTGAGTAGCGCATACACGATCCATTTGGTTTGGGCGTTTACGCGTAGAGCCCGCGCAGTAAACCCAAGCGACAGGATCATGCATCCAAACGAGATCCATTCCTGATTTGCGTGGGTAAACGCGACCCATTGCTGTCCATAACCGGGATAGACCAGGAAAAGGAACGTCGCCCATGCAGCCTGACGTGAATATTTGGGCCAGATCTGACGAAGGGTCCAAAATGTGGATAAGCTGACCAGGATGCGGACGACCAGGCCAAAGATTTGCCATATGAAAGTGCTTTCCCCAAGGATGGCGGATGTCAAAAAAAAGAACGGGCTGATCAATGGGTCAAACGGAAGGAAGGAGCGTGCCAGTTCAGCAGCGCCCTGGAAATGCAGCAGCCAGGCAAAAACCCAGTCATCCCAATAAAACCCGAGCCATGGAGTGAGCAGTCCGTATGCCAGCAGGGCGACGAGAATCACCATCCAGGGAATGGACCTTCCACTGAATTGCAGGGACTTCAACCTTGACCACATATCACATTGCCTGCTGAGGAGATTCGAAAATGGATTGATTCATCATGGATGGGAAGGTACTCGAACTACCTTTTTCTGGTTTCGTGACTAGACCGTTTTCCCGGTCTGCAGGGGGAAAGTGCTCCCTGTCCGAATGGTTTCAATTTTACTATCCTTATACAAGGTGACCGCACCGCGTCCATACACGGTCCATTGGTCTACGCCATCGTTGATCATGCCGGTTTGTTCGTCAATGCCGATCAGGATTCCATTCGGCAGTCGCGTAGTGAGCCGCGCTGCCCAGTTTTTACCAAACGTGTTATGGTGCGGCAGGACGAGTGAATTCGATACGAGATCCAATCCCTGGTGCACGCGTCCCTGAGCGGGGTCATAATACAACTCGCACATGACCATCGCACCCGCGCTCGAACCGGCAATGACCGCGCCATTCTGATACGCTTCCAGTGCCGCCTGCCATGCAAGGCTATCCTTAAGTGTTTGACCCAGATAATGTGTAAACCCACCGAGCAGATAAATGAGTTTTG
>JANMSY010000099.1:0-4584 GCA_031389865.1 Anaerolineales bacterium
GGTTCAGCCACCGCCTCAGCCGCTAATGTAGGAAACAGTGGAAGCATATCCGAGCGGAGTTTGATTCGCCCAACGGGGAAACCGCCCATCCATAATTTATTATCATGTTCACCGATGTAAACCATGCTATCCGATAACAACTTGTATCCATTCAACAGCAATCGCAATGCAGTAGTGGATTTTCCCGTCCCGTGAGGAGCTTGTAATAGCAGGATGTGATCATCTTTCACTAATGCGCTGGCGTGCAACATGCTATATCCGTGCCGTGTAACAAAGTTTGTCAGGATCGTATTTAATATCACCAGGCAAATTTGTTCAGGCTGATTCGCCAGCGATGAAGATACAACCACATATGCTTCACCGCGTTTCATGTCTGCAAAACAATTACCCCATTCCTGCAAGTCCATGGAAAGCCAGTCATCTGCACCTGCATAGTGGACGAGGTTAACGAGTCGCTTGGGCGGGGGGGCAGGCATGGGGTCCGGGTCGTGAACCGTGAGATGCACTCGCCAGGTCGATTCGTTTTGGAAGTCCGCTGTTGAATACATCTGCTCTGCCATAGTCGCAGAGTCCAGTACGTGAGGATGATTGCTGTCGAAAACAACAGGATGACCAAATATGCGGATGGCCCGTTCATATTTAGGCGCGTTTGCACGACGAGACCAGAAGTCTTCCATGTGTTCGTTATGTTTGTTATAGAGTTCGTTGAAATCAGGCATAGGTTTTTATTAATCCAGGACGGGTTTTGAAAAGATAGAGGAATAATCCACTGAGGGTTAATAGCCAGCCTGTAACTCCAAATGCGAGAACGGCGTTGGGCATGGAAGCTGGGAACAAATATAAGAGAAGCCATTCAAGTGCAACGGCGCATCCTAATAAAATAACAAAATCGCGCGGCTTGTGAGCCAGATAAAAATTCATCCAGAGCGAACTTAAGGAGACTCCTATCATCGCAAAGCCCATCCAACCGAGAAGAGGCGACGCGGCGCGATAGGCTTCACCAAATATTACTTGGATAAGCTGTTTACTAAAAATAAAATATAGAAGAGTTAATACGCCATCTGCTGCCAGGATAATAGCAGCTGTACGAATTAACAAAAGATCAGGCAGGCTTTTTTCTGCAAGAATTTTAGCAATGCGCGGGAACATCATCACTACAGCCACACCAGGCAGAAGTGCAACGATGCGTCTCAGCAATATCAGGCTTGCGTATGCACCTGCCAATTCACCTGTGAGAGTGCGATTGACCCAAATCAGGTCAAGGCTGGTGAGAGACATAAACGCGAAGTAGGCGAGCAATGCATAAAGTGAAAGCTTCCAGCCTGCCTGTAAAAGATCATGCGGAGTTCCCTCATTTTTTTTCCAAACTGATGTTCCGAGAAATATGAATCCACTCAATACACTTACCAACCAGCCAAATGGCAGTGCGATGATCGCGCCTGTTAACCCGAACCCTGCTTGAACAAGGATCAATGCAAGGACGATGCGTCCGAGTGCAAGTGCGAAGCGTGTGAAGCCGAAAGACAGGAAGTTTTCCTGTCCCTGTAACACTCCTGCTGCAATAGGCCGCAAAGTGCTCAGAAAAATAAGCGCTGCACTGACCTGAATTGTCCAAATTGGCAGATTCAATAATTGAGCGATCACATTTGATAATAGGAGAATAAGGATTGCCAGAGCAAGCCCGAGCCAGAATGCAGCCCGCAGAAAGGATTGGAAAATGGCTGCGATTTTTCCTTCATCTCCATTGCCGCGTGCTTCGGCTACGAAACGACTGACCACAGGCTGGAAGACTCCGCTGGCAGATACATATACCAGCACGACTGAATTCAATGTTTGTAGAACGGCGAAATCGGCGGGGATCAAGACACGTCCCATCCAGAAGTGGAAGGCGAAATCAATGACGTTGGCAAGGCTGTCAAAAATAAATAGCGATGCAGATTGGAAATTTATGCTGGATTGAATTTGTGATAAACGCATATTGAATAGAACCGTTGTCAGGCTGGAAGCCAGACCTACAAATTAGTATCCAATTTGTTAAACAGAGATGTATTTTTGCCGAGTCGTTTGAGTCGGAAATATCTTTCCATGCCGAAATAGAATGTATCCCAGCCGAAACGCAGAGTTTGTCGCAAGGCAATGATCAAATGTCCGATTCTGCATATGATATTTGATTGACCATACTTGCGTTGTAAAAAGTCCGCAGGAGGAAAGAAATAGGAAGCTGTTTCAAGCAGACGGATGGGACGCAGGATAAATGCTCCGTTCGAAGCAAGAAGCAATTGCCAGAAACGACTTGCAGGACGATTTTCGTATGTGGCTAATTCCTGTTCGGCGGCGCGTGCCATTAGTTTTTTTGTAACAGGCCAAACGTTAGAGATAGGAAGCGCAGAAATGACTTCGTCAGGAATGGTTGCGGCAAAGTGCGTTTTACAAGTTTGCAATACAGAACCAAGAATATCCACTGCGCCCCATTCCTGGGCAAGTTGAATTGTTAAATCCCAATCAATATTTTTATTTTTCTTTACTACTTCGGTGACATCGAGATAATACATCAACATGCCATCCGCTAGAATGATGCGTTGTAAGTCATCACGGTCAACGAGACTTGGTAAATAGACTGCATGTTTGACCAAGTGAATCGCAAGGCTCAGCAATAGGTCTGGAAGAGCCATCTCTTGAATCGGCGCGCCAAGCAGTTCTGTGGACTGGGCGCGTTTGAAGATGCTTTCATAGTCCGCGGTTAGCAAAGTGTATGGGTGATCGAATGCCCAATGGATCTCGAACCACACGCTGAGGTCTGGAGAACTGCGTTGTTGATGAAGATGATGACGGGTGAAATATTCGTCTTTCAATAAATTAGGCCAATACTCGCCGATGCCCTGTTCTTTCAACACTGTGAGAGATGCATCCACTTGATCTTGAGGTACGACAATATCTATGTCGCCGCCTGGTCGTATGGCGGGGTGGTGATAGATCTTCTCGCACAGCCAAAGACCTTTGAGGACGATGTTTTTTATTCCGCGAGATTCAGATGACTGGAGATAAGAGACTAATGATTCTCTGAATTTGGATGCAGCACGCTGATATTTCTCAACTTGGTCGTTGATTATTTTTTCGGCATTTTCAGGACCAGTGATATTTGCACGTTCAAAGATCTGCGTGGCAAGTACGGCCATGCGATTATGGGTGAGGATGTTTGCAAAGCGCGACCAATCAATCTCATGCAAATCGGGACGATAATTTTCGTCGCGCCAGTGATGGGCAAATTCGTAAGCGAGTTTTTCTTCGGGAGTTAATTGCATATAAGTTGCCTAAATGTGGTTTCGATACGCCCTTCGCAACAATCGCTCAGGGCTACTCAACACCGTGTTATTGTGAATTTGCAATCCTTTGTTCGAGGCTGTAACCGAGTAATCCGAGACTCAGCACGCTGAATGTGATCATTAAGCCTGTGGGGAGGACCCACCACTTCCACGCGTCGCTTAGGAAGGCGCCGCTGGCACGCGCAAAGTAAAGCATGGTTCCCCAACTTTTTCCTGATGGGTCGCCGAGACCTAAAAAGCTCAAACTGGATTCTGCAAGAATGGATGCTGAAGCAACCAAAACAATTTGTACCAGTGCCAGCGATTTTACACCCGACCATAAATGATTTGCCATGATATGAAATGAACTGCCACCGAGTGCGCGCGCAGCTTCGATATATGTCTCTGTGCGCATGGTCAAGATTCGGGAGCGAACGAGGCGGGCAGGCGCAGCCCAGAAGAAGATGGCGAGTACCAGGATTATGTTTCGTTGACTAGGACCAAGGTATACACTGATCAAAATAACCAATGGAAGAAAAGGCAGGACAAGAATTAAATCAGTGAGACGCATTAAGAGCGAGTCAATCCAGCCGCCTAAATATCCGCTGGCGAGGCCGACGATGGTGCCAATCAAAACAGAGATGAAGGAGACGATCAAGCCAGTAAATAAAGAGGCGCGTGTGCCTGCGATGAGTTCACTCATTAAATCCTGACCAATATCATTGGTTCCTAAAAGATAATCTGCGCTTGGTTTTTGAAGCGGAAGACCAACCCGTTCAGTTGCGTCGTACGGTGCGATGAAATTTGGAAAGAACGCGAGGACGAGTAGGAGGGTTAACACACAGCCGCCGATCCAGCCTGTGATGCGGATCAGGCGTCGGCTGGAAAAGCCTGCGTTGAGCGTAGCCGAAACGATGCGGGGAGTTGAGTCTACCGGAGTCAGCGTGGTCATGTCGTTGCTCTTTGTACACGCGGATCCAATAATGGATAGATCATTTCGGTGATGATGTTGAGAATCATAATGGTGATGGTGAAGAGAAGGAAGCCGCCTTGCAATAAAGGATAGTCGCGCGATTTGACGGCTTCGAACATCATGTTGCCGATGCCGCGATAGTTGAATACCGCTTCGATGACAGTCACACCGCCGAGCAGTTGACCGAGGTCAAGCATGAAGGCGGTTAATACTGGAAGCAGCGCGTTTCGTAAAGCATGTTTAAGGACAACCCAAATTCCTCTTACACCCTTGGCGCGGGCTGTGCGGATGTAATCTGATTCCATGATG
>JANMSY010000133.1:0-2591 GCA_031389865.1 Anaerolineales bacterium
AAAACGATCTCCGCGGCCTGGGGCCTGCCGTATCTGGGGCATGCCGCAGACGCGGAGACTCCGCTGATCACAGCGCCCTGGAAGTGAATCGATCGTCGCTGGAAACGGATTCAACTTTTCCTTAACCACTTCGAGTCTTCGCGCAATTCATTTGCCGCATCAAAGTTGCCATGCAATTCAAGCAGATATGCGAGCAGCGAATAGGACTTCGCAATCGATGGGTCTTTTTCGAGGGAGCGTCGCAGGACGGTTAGGGCCAAATCATATTTTGCCTCGAGGATCAGCTCGCGGCCGAAGGAGATCAATTCTGGTGCGCTCAAGTGGGATAGTTCGGGGTGGATGTCCATGATTTATTGTTTTAACTATGTGGCCTGCGCTGGGACAAAGGGGTTGACTCCCAGCCAGGCATTTCCCATCAAAAGTGAAATCGTTTTCCATTGGAAAACCGCTATAATTCCGGGTTAAGCAAAGTATAACGGATCGTTATTACCATAAATGTTGTTGGGATTACTTCATAAGGACAGGCTCCGCGTTTGGCATGGTACTTTGCGATATCTTATTGGGTCGCATCCGAGTGCCGGGTGAAGACCAGGCCGAGGACAATTGCGATGAATAACTTAATCACTACAAACAACACTTCCGGTACCGGGCGCTGGCTACATAGGCTGGCTGCCGTATGGAACTGGTTGATTGAGCCGTCGCCTTCCATTATACAAGCGGAGCGCCGGTTGCAAGCCCGCTTGTTAATGGCAATGTTGCTGGTTTTAATGAGCCTGGGGTTGGTCTTTTTTATCTTGTCCATGCTTGGCGTCTTCTCTGTGCCTGGGGAGCCAAAAACGGGAATATCTGTCAACGATTGGATCACACTGGCCGCTGGGTTGCTCTTTCCTATTGAGTACAGTTTGAGTCGAACTCGATACTATCCAATTGCGGCGGTGATGATGGTCGCCGTTGTGTTGAGTGCAACCTTTGCCGGGGTGATCGTCAGTCCGCAGGATACTCATCCCCTTTTTTTTCTGATCCTCGGCGGGTTGATCGCCAGTCTGTTTCTCTCTGCGCGGATGACTGCTCTTGTCTTCCTGATCACCGCCGGCGGTTTGTTGGCACTGCCCATCTTCGTAGCCGGATTTTCCAGGACGAACTATATTAATGCTTTCTTCTTCATCCTGACTGTGGGCGGAGTGGTTGTGATAGCCACAAGCCTGCGCCAGCATTATCTGGACCAGATCGACTGGCAAACCCAACAGCTTATCGAGAATGAAACACGGCTGCGCGAGTTGTCCATTCGCGACCCGCTGACCAGGCTGTTCAACCGCCGGTACCTTGAAGAAATGCTGACCGTGGAGATGATGCGGGCCGAACGCAAGGGATATTCGATCGGGATCATCATGGCCGATATCGACCACTTTAAACGTTTCAATGACAGGCATGGACACGCGGCGGGAGATGCAGTCCTAGTTCAAGTGGCGAATTTCTTACGGACCCACGTGCGTTCGTCAGATATGACCTGCCGTTACGGTGGCGAAGAGTTCATTCTCGTCCTGCCCGAAGCCTCGCGGGAAATCACGCAGTTGCGAGCGGAACTGATGCAGAAGGATGCCCGCCTCCTGCAGCTGCCATTTGAAAGGCAAATGTTGGAAGCGGTAACCTTATCTTTGGGGGTGGCCGTCTACCCGCAGCACGGCCTGGACTATGACTCAATTCTGGGAGCGGCCGATGCCGCTTTGTATCGCGCCAAGAATGGCGGGCGCGACCGCGTGGTGATCGCGGACTAGAATCTCACGGCAGGGCGGCTCCTGCCTCCCACACTCTATACAAAAAGTGGTTCCATCTTCAGCCGTTCGCTGAGTTCCCGCATTTGATCATCTGTCGGGCGGGATTCAAAGCGCTGAGCGGAGTCCAGAATACGGGGCAGCAGATTGATATCGCCGGCGGTATTGAGGAAGACTTGGGGATTTCCAAGCACCCAGTGCATCGCAAGATCGATCTCGGCCTGATCTTCCAGCGGGCGATACCAGGTGGTACGGTTGTGTTGAATGTCGTTCCAGGGTGAGCGTGTGATGCCCTTGATGGTTTGCACGGCAACATTACGTTCCGCACAGACAGCCAGCAGCTTATTAAAGTTTTCAGCATAGCGGGGATTTTGCTGCATGAGATGGCTAAAGGGCAGCAACACGGAATCAAAATCGAATTGGGCCAGCGAGCGTAAATGAAATTCCGGCACAGCCACCCCGTGGCCGGTGACGCCAATGAAGCGCACAAGCCCCTCCTCCCTGGCACGGATGACCGCTTCGATCACGCCATCAGGTCCGAATGCAGTCGTCCAATCTGCTTCCTCGTGCAGGGCGTGCAGCTGGATCAGGTCCACCTGGTCTACATGCAACAGGTCCAGTGAACGGCGGATTTGATCGTAAGCGGCCTGACGCGTGCGCAGCCCTGTTTTGGTGGCGAGGAAAAACGTCCTGCCGTTGCGCCGGATCCAATCGCCCAGCAGCCGCTCGGCCTGACCATAACTGGAGGCGACATCCACATGGTTCACGCCATATCGCAAAACCAAATCCATCGTGGCGTCCACATCCTTTTGCGCTGTT
>JANMSY010000176.1:0-2738 GCA_031389865.1 Anaerolineales bacterium
GTTGGCAAAGATATGACTGACGATGCGGTCCCGATCACGCCCTCCCCCTCGCGGACCCTTCTGCATCTCAGCCGACACCCGCCTGCGCACATCGTCGAAAAACGCCCAGCACGCCTGCATCAGCGTCAGTTCACGTTCCAGTTCGTCACCCGACACGCCTTGCTTGTCGATGCTCGAAAACGCGAACGAGATGCCCCAGAAGTCAGTTGAGCCCGTTCCTGAATACTGCTCGACCACGTCGACGTTCGTGATGGCGTCAAACCCCGCGTCCATTTCAGCTAGCTTTGCCACCTGTGAATATCGCGGAATATAGGAACGTAGCCTTTCGATTGCGTCCTCCCCGGTCTTCGCCCCGCGTTCGAGGCCGGGCCAGTCAGGTGCTACCGCCACCACCTTCTTGCCTTTCGGGCCGATTTCCAGCGTCACTCGAGTATGTTTAGCCACGTTTCCTCCGATCACAATAGTTCCTGCCATTACCGCGATTCGCCACAGCTCAATCGAGAAAAGGAAGATCAATTACCTTGCCGCTGCCGCCTTACTATGTTTTATGCGGAAGATTTCTGTTTGAGACTCTCAGGCGAGGTGGTATGCGGAGCGTTTCTGCTTAAGTACCTTTATGTTACCAAAAGTTTTCTTATGCGTGGGAGGGAATAACAAACTGGCGCAGGCCAAGCCCCACAGGGGTGCTTCGCGAAGACCATGCGCCAGCGGAGAGATCGCTATTATCGCCCTCGATATCACGAGACGCGGCCCGCAGACACGCGTAGGCGCTCGTCCAGCCGCCTGATTATGCGGCTGGACGAGCGGATTACCGCTTTCGGCGGAGGTGGGGGATCTGGACGGGCAAACCTGCCCGCGTGGCAGGAATTGAGGCGGAGGCAGCCAGAGTCACTTCTTCATTTCTAATGGTCTGCACTACCGAGCCAGGGGATCTCTGAAGAAGTATTTGATCCGCGGGTAGCTTGTCAGGAAATCTCGCGCACAAAGTGATAGGCAACTGCATGACCACGCCAGCAGAGTGGGATCATATCCGTTTCAGCTGCGAAGGTTGAGCCATCTTTGCGCAGACCGCGGAAGCGGAAGGTGATCGGATGTTTCAAGCCAGCCACGTGGTGCTGGTAATTTTTTGCGTACATCCCGCGGTCTTCTTCGGCGATAAAGTCGTTCAGGAATGTAGGTGTATTCCTCCACTCCTCGACGGTCATGCCGTGCATGCGTGCCATCCGCTCATTGCAAATTTTATGGACATCGGTGACATACAAATAGACGCCAACCGGGCTTTGCTCGAACAACGGCCCCAATTGCTCTGCCATCTCGCGCAGAATTTGCTCGTGTTCTTCAGCATGGTGTTTTTGGGAACTCATTTTTGTCTCCTTTAGGTGGGGGTAGGGGGATATGAAGTTTCGTGCCTGGAATTGCCGCGGACGCGACCATGGATCCATTATAGTGCGTGCAGCTGGTTTACCGCCGGATTGGGATAATGTCACACCTGCACTCCCTGCACCGAACGCCCGAGTTGCCATGAATTGCTAAAGCATTTCAACATTCAAAAATCGGGCGCACGTGTGGCCCCGATGCTCCTCGGGGAGCGGGTGCATTATCTCGATGCACTTTGGGACGCCGCGCAGCGTCCCCGAGGGCGTTCTTCCCGAGCGGGGCTGTGTTGGGCTGCTGATAACTAGGGGATTTCAGACTTTTGGCTAGCCCACTGCTTTGCCAAGGCTTTCATGCCCTCCTCGTGCTGCGGCCAATCATGAAGCATTGCAGGATCAAAATCAGCCCCGTTTGGCCATACTAATGTATGAACCTCGGGGTCAATTTCGACCTGATCGAAAAGCTTCTTATCATGGAGAGGGCCGTAGAGATCGCCTTCCAGAAGGGGGCGAAAGTCAATGACCTGCTGGAGACTATCGTCAAACGTTATCCTCAGTGTGTAAGGAGCGACAATTTCAAAGTCAGTAACTCGATAAATCGGGTGTTCCATAGGAGTCTCCAAACTTACCTAGCGGAGAGGTGCGACTTTGTATGGCAGTTGTCCGCCTTGGAGCCTTTGCCAGTTTTCCATCAACTCACCGCGATGGAGTTCGGCCCAGGCTTCCACCAAGCGCTTTTCTTTTTGCGAAAGACTACCGCCAAGAATTTCAAGGGTATCAATGGCAAAGACGGCCTAATAGTTCTGATAATAGGCATGGAAATGCGAGCGGTGATGTGGAGCAGTTGGCTCAGCGTACATGCGGATAATAATTCCGAAGAATCGGCTGATTTCAGGCATGCTTTCTTCCTTGTGTCCTAGCAGAATGACACTATTTTACATCAGTCCAACCATTGTTTTGATTTGGCAGCCCAACTATATTTTATGCGGAAGATCTCCGTATAAGACTCTCAGACGGGGTGTTCTGCTGTGTTGGGCAGAACTTTAAAACATATTAAGAAACTGCCTCTTGAGATTGTGTAGTTGAGTCTTCGCATCTAAGATCAACTGCATCAATTAGATGTACCCACTCTTGAGTTACTCCGGATGACTCAATAAGTATTGTGAGTCCTTGCTTGAGCCGCCTAAGTACTGGACGCAAATCTCTTGACATTCTTTCTAGTGGCTCGGCAGAGGTGAACATATAGCCAAAAGACTGGATTGCTTGACTTGAAGAATCAGACAGAGTACGAACCGCATGAAAGAACGCACAGTAATTAGATTTGGTGTCTGGATTTTCTTGAGTTTCACTTGCGGCTCGATCAAT
>JANMSY010000186.1:0-8433 GCA_031389865.1 Anaerolineales bacterium
TCATGATGCGGTCTGCCATATTGACCTGCTTTTCATTCATGAGTCCGTAAACAGCCTCTTTGAACATTTCAGCATAACCAAGAATGGCGTTCAACGGCGTACGCAGTTCATGAGATACGATGGCGACAAATGTGCTTTTGAGCTTTTCCACCTCAGCTTCGCGCGTAAAATCACGGAAGACGATCACGGTGCCTATATTTTCAGAGCGGTTGTTATATACCTGTGCCGCGCTGACCGACAATGTTTTTCCTGCCCATTCAATACGGAAACCAACGGGCTGGGTATCCTGTTCCATGATCGCATATAACAACCTGCGGCTTGTGGGCTGAAGTCTCGGGTGTTCGATCAGCTCACTGAATTTTTTGTTCACAATCAATTCCAGCGGCATTTCCAGCATTCCCTTGATGGCCGGGTTTGCCAGCGTCGCGTTCCACTTTCGGTCAAAGACGATCACCCCATCGGCAATGGAATTGAGAATGGCCTGGTTGCGTCCCGCTTCAGTACGTTCGCGTTCAAGAGACTCTGAAAGTGCTTGTGTGCGCTCAATGACAACGTGGTCGAGACTGGCATTGATCATGCGAAGTTCCTGGAGTGTCTGCTCGAGGCTGCGTGCCGATAGCCACGAAACCAGTGCAAGCATAAAGAAGCCAGAAATAACGAATACGTTTGGGGCCAGACCAATGGTTGCAGCAAGCCAGGCAACGATCAGGCTGCTGATGGCTGCAAACAAAAAGCTTGCGGGTGGCGCCAAAATAAGGCTTGCAATGGCAATGGGAAGGGTAAAAAGGAACAGTGAGCGACCATTCACCAGTTCCTCCGTTGAGTCTGTGAAGACGAAGATAAAGGTCAGCAGGAGCAAAAAAAGTAATGCTGCAACGCGACTCGATAACCTGCGGTTTACCTGGTAGATGCCAAAAATGCCCAGCGTGAAAATAACAATGCCACCCAGCAATATTTGTATTTCAGCATCGATGCTCGATTTCCCACTATTTGTTACGTACACAATGACGGCAATCAATCCCAGCAGAGCCGCCCCCAATACTCCAAGAAGCAAAATATTTAACAATCGTCCGCGACGCGCCTCGTCAGGGTCGGAAGTGGGGACATTCAAGATTTGATCGATACGGCTTCTCATGATCTTTACTGTACCAATGCCAGCGCGGTGACCACCGCAGAGCGAATAACAAGGTGGGGATTATATAAGCATTTGCCAATCCATAAACGTGGGTACGGTTGGTCCAGATGTTCCTGCAGCCAGCGTGCCCCATTTTGAAAAACCGTTTTCGGTATGTGCGCAACCTTATTATTCCAGATCCATAAAGCCTGCAACGCATAGGCGGTTTCTTCTGCGGTAGGCATATAAGTGCCCCAGGAACCATCCCGGTTTTGCGATTTCAGAATCCATTCTACAGATTGTTCCACCAATTCATTCGCGAACCCGGCGCATGCAATCACAGCGTGGGCTGTAGGATAGTATGCGGATGCATGCCACTTATCCACCCAGAAAGTACAGTTTCCCCTGGACTTGATCAAAAATAGAATGATCTTTTGCACGGAGGAATATTTTCGGTCCATGCCTGCCTGTCGCAGAGCATCCAGAATATGAATGTTGGCACTGACGGATGGGTTTGCCTCCAAATTAAAACACCGAAAGTGATCCTTTTCCTCATAGGCCAGCACGCTCGCCAGGTCTTTCTCGATGCCGAATCGTAACAAGGCCGTATATGTAACGACACTATCATCACTATCTTTTACAGAATAGTTGGTTGCAAAACTTACCCCGCGTCGAGGTTCCCAGGCTTTTGAGAGGAAATCAATGTGCGGTTTGAGCTTTTCTGTTGCTTTCAAGTCCGGAATCAAACTCAGATTCCAAAGCGACCATGCAATTTCAAACACATCGAAAGGCGCAACATTCGGCATTCCACCATCAGGTTTTGCAATGCTGTGCAAATACTCGAGGGAAGCCTGGTCGCCCTTTTTGATATATGTTGCGAAATATGCGGTGGCCGACGGGCTTAATCCCACGGAACCGTTGTCTTCCTGCAGGTTTTCGATATCCAGCATATGTTTTCCATCCATCCCAGCCATTTCGGCCGAGAATGCAATGGTAACGTGCCTATTGACCATATTATTCTGCAGGTAGGCGAGCTTCCTGGCGCGTTGCCTGGATAAACGCCCCAATATACGGTCACCCTGCCTTTTGATGAGGCCAAGCTTCTCAGCCTCTGCCGCCAGGGTGGGAGCGATCATTTCGAAGCCGACAGTTGCTCCATTGGGATCAGCTTGCAGCCCTTTTGTCGCGCCGCTCACCATCCGCTCGAGGGCGAGTTTGCCGTTCTCGATCTGGACCTTGTCGTGCCCGCGCCGTCCATGGTATGAGAGGGCGATCATGGCGGCGAGAGTACAGAGTACGCGGTCGTGGTAATACATCGGAGCTGGCGCTCCCCATGAACCATCCGCGAGCTGATTCTCTGCGAGCCATGACAGGGCCCGACTGCTCAGATCCCAGTCAATTTCACCAAGCCGCGCTGCCCACGCAGTATCGTATGCCGTACTTCCCATATGACCCGGACCTATTTCATCAATGAGTTTAGTGATCAGATCCGTCATCTTTTTGTCCCATTGTTTGCGGCAGCCATAGATCGAATTTCAATTCTCCAACACCAAGCGCACGATCCTTGTTGCCGCGGTAGTAATTTCTAAGCCAGTCCTGTTCATCGTGGGAAAATTTTGTGTAATCAGGTTCAGGCATGCGGCGCAGGTAAATGTGATCGTATAGGATGGACCGCAATTGACGTTCTGTCATGTATGGGGAGGGACTCACAGAAAAATAAAGGTCCTCCGCTCCAGTGGATAACAAGGGCATATCGAATGCGCTGAATTTGTCGAAGCCAATAAATATGCTTACGGGTGACAGATCTTCGCCGTAGTATTTTCGGATGAGCGTCTGTTTATCGGGCACGGCTCCCTGCGCAAGATAATGTTCCACCGAGAGACGTGCAACCGTCTCCAGGGATTCATCGGCAAAAACGCCAAAGAATAAGCGATGGCGCGAGTTGTGTTTCGTGGCTTCCGTAACATCATAGATGGATTTCAATGCATATTCATAGGGTGTGCCCGTCAATACATCACGGAAATCACCATAGAAGCGAACCTTCACATCGTATTGTGCAAAGAAACTCTGATAGTTCCCGTCAGTGGCTGTTCGTACCAGGCCGTCCATGCCGACACGCTTTGTATACTCATCGCCCCGATGCATTAGTTCACGACCAAAGACCGGCGCAAGGATCGTATGAATGCCGTGGTCGAAAAGCATGGAACACAGTTCGACATGGTTCCTAATGGACTCTGTCATATAACCTTCGATAAAGTCGTTACCGATCTTATCCTCGTGTTCGAGCATGAACCAGCGTCGAGTCCCATTGACCGGGAAAACACAAACCTTTTGTCCTGTGGCGTTTACCAGCGCGGCAACTTCATCGGTGGTGAGTTGCAGGAAACGCTCCAGTGGAATCACAGGCCTCTCCAAATGCGAGGCAGGAATCGGGGAGTCTGACGCGCATAGGCCGCATAACCAGGCAGTGTCTGTGTGAGCAGGTCTTCCTCCTGGCGGGCGGCGCGCGTAAAGTCCCATAGCGTGTAAAGCAATGTGGCGAGAGTGGTCAAAGCAGGGTTAATTAAAAATAACCCCAACGAGATCCCGAAAAATGAAGTAATGACCGGGTGACGCATCAACGCATAGGGACCTGAATTAATGACTTTGTGTTCGGGTTGCACTTCCACACGCTCGGCATAAAAATGTTGCAGATGGGCACGCGACCAGATGTGCAGGATGAGTGACAGGATAATTACGGTTATACCAAACCCCTGCACCCATACTCCCCATGACTGGCTGGTGTGAAGACCCAGTATCGGGAGCAGGATGGGTTGCAGGAAGAGCATGGCAACCATTGCGAAAATGAAAAATGTAAAATCCCACGAACGTCCTGAGCCGCTTGCCTGTCGCTTTGCATCATAGCGACGAATGAGAGCGAAATCCATTGCGTAAAATAGGATGATCGTGAGAAGCGTTGCAACGGATTGTGGAATTCCGAGGAGCATAAGGTCTCAGCTGGACTCAGCGATGCGCTTCGCAGCACGGGAGGAGAAGCCTGCCATCGTTATCATGGCGTGATTTGTGTTTTCAAGGTGGAAACCCAACCTGCGCTTGACGTCGTATGCGCCAGTCCCGAAACGGACAAGGCGGATGTTATGTTCAAATGCTTCCTGTAGTGCCGTGTAGAGCAAAAGGAAATATCCGCCGGGCACATCGTCCTCCAGCCCAAGCCCGGTGGCCAGCTGAAACTGGTTATCGCGAACCACCGCACCGCAACCTGCCAGTTTGCCATCCTTGTGGATCTCCATCCACGTGCCATCGATCATGGAGAAATTTTCAAGCAAGCCTCGCATCCACGGGTTGGGTGCTGAACCGTGCCAAATGGAGACATTCTGAATGAGTTCCAGGGCTTTGTCCACATTCTGGACAGTTTTATGTTTTGTGAGAGTAATGCCGTTTGCTTCCGCTTCACGCAGACTTTTCTTGTAATGCTGGCGATCCTTCTTGTTCCCCTTTTCAAGATATTCTTCGAAACTTTGCCATTCAATAGGCATATACGTACCCGGTTCTGAGACAGTAATGGGTTCACATCCTTTGGGCCAGGATGGATACTTAAGTTGTTCGGTGAGCAGGTAATCGAACACCAGGAAGGAACATTTCTGCTTCTTGAACTCATCCTGTGCAGCACCGGCAATTGCGGTGAGTGCATCATCACGCAATGGCTGACCTGGCAACAACATTGCCGATGTATCTGCCAGCGGCGAGCGGCATACCAGCAGGGGCTTGTGCTTGAAGATGGATTCCATGAAGAGGCGTGCCACTTCGGGCAGGGGAAGGGGCTCGTTATGTACTCTAAAGAGTGCGGCACCCGCTACAGGCGTGCTGCCATCAGATGCGACCAGGTACGTTGGCGGGGCGTCTTTCATGGCGCGTTCCCCAAACTGATACCAGTTATGACTCTGAAAGCCGCGTCTTGCTGCCACTTGATCCCATACTTCAGGATCTATTTCATGGATACTCTTAAAGACCTGTACATTCAATTTAGCCATTGTTTCTCCACGTTTTCCATTGTACATGAGCACAATCGATTAATAAATTTCCGCTTGATTGCCTTGCAAAATTGAAAGCTGTAGGCGTATCACTTGATAAGTTTTCTACAGTTGTACACTGAATGTAGGAACGTATAATTGCTGAGGAGAACTACTATGAGAAATTATACCTTTCGTCTCAGTCCCGGGCAGGATCTGTTTGGCTCTATAGAAGCGTTTGCAAGGGATAAAAATATCGAGGCAGGATCTGTGTTGAGCGGCGTCGGAAGCCTGACACATTTCACATTGCGTTTTGCGAACCAGGAAGTCTATGCCGAAGGCGATGGTCATTTTGAGATTGTATCGATTACCGGGACCGTTTCCATCCATGGTTCGCATGTGCACCTGTCGGTTTCGGATAACGATGGCAAAACGATTGGCGGTCATCTTGTACCCGGTTGTACGATTTATACAACTGCAGAAATCGTCATCCTGGCGTTTGATAATGTGGTCTACAAACGGGAGTTTGCCGAAGATTCTGGATATGATGAATTGGTTGTTTATGATAAGTAGGGGCGGGGTCACTCCGTTCCTACTTTAACGCACTTAAAAATTCCTCCTGATTTGTCACGGTCTCCTTGAAGCCCAACCGTTTACCCAGGCGGGTCAACTGCGGCGGATCCACGTAGGTTGTGGCCAGAATTTCCTCCTGTCCTAAAACGTCGTTCGCTTTCCCATCCAATAAGACTTTTCCCTGCGATAACGCGATCACGCGCTCGAAATTCTCAGCGCAAAAATCAATATCATGAGTGATGGTGATCACGGTTTTGCCGCGCTCGCGCAATGCCTTGATAACATTTGCGATACGCGCAATATTCATGGCATCCTGTCCCGTTGTGGGTTCATCGAAGATCACGATTTCCGTATCCATTGAAATGACGGATGCCAGCGCGACCATCTTGCGCCAGGTAGCGGATAGGTCGTACGGATTCGTCTCCGTCCTATCAGATAACTCCGTGATCGCCAGCGCGTCGTTGACCAACGCCTGAACCTGCCCGCCCTCATATCCGAGATTTCGCGGGCCAAAAGCGACCTCGGTCCCCACGTTTTTCGAGAACAACTGTTCATCGGGGTTTTGAAACACATAGCCCACCCTGCGCGCGAGTTTCGCGACGGAATGTTTGTTTGTATCCCAATCACCGATCAAAACCTGGCCGCGTGTGGGTTGTAAAAGTCCATTCAGATGTTTGACAAGGGTCGTTTTCCCCGCGCCGTTCTGCCCGACAATCCCAACCTGTTCGCCCGATTCAATGCTGAGTGAAATGCCTTGTAACGCATCCACACCCGCGGGATAGGTAAAGTGGAGGTCAGAAATCTCGATTTTCATTGAGAGAATCCCTCCACCGCTTCATCCAACGTGACAGGCAGTTTTTCTTTTTTCCATACACCCATCTGTTGGGCCGCGCGCGCCACCGATGTATAGCGCGAAATTCCAAAACCACTTTCTTTCAGGACGGGTGATGTCAGCACATCAGATGGAGCTCCATCGAGGATGATCTGCCCGTCCTTCAACGCGATGATCCTATCCGCGAATCGCGCGATCCATTCCACTTTGTGTTCTGCCAATAGGACGGTCATGCCGCGTTCTGCCATGGTGCGGATCACGCCGAAGACCTCGCGTGTGCCGATGGGGTCCATCTGTGATGTTGGCTCGTCGAGCACAAGAACCTTCGGCTGCATGACGAGGATCGAGGTCAGCGCGACGCGTTGTTGTTGCCCGCCGGATAACGAATAGGGAGAGCGGTCTCCCAGGTCGCTGATGCCAGTCAACGTCATGCCGTCCTGCACGCGTGCCTTCATCTCCTCACGCGGAACACCGATATTCTCCAGTCCGAAAGCCAGTTCTTCAAAGACCGTGTATTTCGCGCCGCTGATCTGATTGAAGGGATTTTGGAACGCAAGTCCAACATTCAATACCCATTCACTGAGCGAAGAGTTGCGGGTTTCATTCCCAGCCACCTCCACAATGCCCGTTAGTTCACCCTTGAAAAAATGCGGAATGAATCCTGCCATCGTATAACACAGCGTGGACTTGCCTGCGCCGTTTGGCCCAATTATCGCGACAAACTCACCTTCCTTGACTTGCAGATTAATGTCCTGCAGGGCAGGCGAATCTGTGAGCGGATACCTGTAGGTGACGTTTTGCAGGTTTACGATAGCCATATTCGAAGCGCCAATGAAAGAATGACGAGGAGGATTAACATCCAGCGGATGATGCGGTCTACATCGGTATCCGGGATTTCATGCAATGACGTTTTGACATGCGTGGATGTGAACCCGCGCGCTTCGATGGCAATAGCCCGCTCCTCCACTTCCACCAGGGAGCCAAACACCAGCGGACCCACAAGCGGAATCAGCGAGCCCGCTCTCCTCAGGAAGCTGCTTTCTGTATCCAGCCCGCGCGAGCGCTGCGCTGCAATGATGGTTTGCGCCCTGGCTTGCATCTGGGGGAGGATCTGAAGCGAGGAAATAATGACGTAGGCAAATTGGCCAGGGAGTCCACGACGCGTAAGGTCACTCATCAATTCACTGGGATGCGTGGTCATCAGGAAGAGTGTAAAAGCGGAGATCATCACTGTGATTCTCATGGCGATGCGAAACGCGAAGGAGAGACTCTCCTGTGTTACATCCAGAAACCAGAACTTGAAGATGATGGTTTCCCCCACCGGTTGAAACAGTGCCTGCATGATGAAGATGAATCCTGCTGCGGGAAGGATCAGGCGCAGGGCAGTTATGAAATATTCTTTCGACACTCTGCCAAGAAATGAAAGCGGTACGACAACCAGGAGCAATAAAATGGGAGCCGTCCAGTACCAGGGGCTAAAAAACGAAACAAGAATAATGCTCAATGCCAAAATAATTTTGGTGAGGGGGTTCAGGCGATGGAGAGCGCTATCGCGTTTAACGTAATAGGAAAGACGTTCGTGCATGTTGTGTTTCTCGGTTGATTTTGATGATAGGTGGATCGTTTGGATTATAAGCTATAAAAAAACAGGCTTCTTCTCGAAGCCTGTTTTTTTCAAATGTATCTGGTTTCTACACTGCAAGCATGTTGCGGACCCAGAAGCCAATGACAACAACGATCACCGCAACTACGAGCGCGATGACGAGTTGTGTTGTGCTATTGCCTGCTTCCACTTCGGCATTCTCAGGCCGTGGGAAACGGGCAACCAAACGCCTCGAAAGTCCCTGCACGATGGCAAATGCCAGCATGGCTGTGGTGATCTTATCCACAGGTTCAACCAGAAA